>JBDGQF010000432.1:0-19662 GCA_042219255.1 Halobacterium sp.
CCGGGTTGTCGCGGGCGGCGACGCGCAGGCGCTCCATGAGCGTGTTGTCGTCGATTTCGTCGTCGATGACGCGGTCGGCGGTGACGGGGCGTTCGTCCGCGAGGTCGGCGAGTTCGTCGAGGAGGTCGCCGAGGAGGACGTTCGCGTACACGGACTTGTGGTGCTGGGTGACCCACATGTACACCGCGATGCGGCCCTCGAGGTAGTTGCCGATGGTGGAGAGGGCTTTGTCCGAGAGCGCGAGGCCTTCGTCGGGGTGGGCGGTGTATGAGGCGACCATGCGTTCGGTGTCGAAACTGAGGACGTCCGCGCCCGTCATCTGGTTGTCGCGCGTGATGTAGTCCAGGCGGTCGACGTCGATGGGCGAGTGGAGAATCTGGGCGGCGACGCCGTGCTGCCAGCGGCCGCCGCGTTCGTACTCGAGGCTGTACCCGAGGACGTGCGCGCAGACGTCGAAGGGGTCGACGTCGAGTTCGCGGAGGCCGTCGCCGAACTTCTCGATGATGATTAGGCAGCCGAGGAGTTCATGGGCGTTGGCGTCCTGGACTGGGTCGTCGTCGACGCCGGCGTCCCTGAATTCGGCCTGGAGGCCGTGGTCGGCGAGTCGGTCGCGGAGGTCGTCGGTGTCGATGAAGCGCTCGCCGAGGTGGCTGAACGGCGGGTGGCCGACGTCGTGGAGGAGCGCCGCGCACTCGAGGGTGCGCTGGATGTCGTCGAGTTCCGCGGACGTGGCGTCCCGGTAGAAGTACGACTGTTCGCGGAGGTTCTCGAAGACTGTGCGCGCGAGGTGGTAGACGCCCAGCGAGTGCTCGAAGCGCGTGTGGTTCGCGCCCGGATACACGAGGTAGGTGGCGGACAGCTGGCGGACGTGGCGGAGGCGCTGGAACGCGCGCTGGTCGAGGACGTGTTCGACGAGTCCCTGGTCGAGTTCGACGTAGCCGTGGACTGGGTCTTTGAGTTGCGTGGCTGGCATGGTGGTGGGTGGCGAGTCCGCGTGGACGCGCCGAGATTGCTCAAGATAGGGGCTGGGGTAGGGTCGGTCTTTCGGTCCGCGCCAGTGGTCGGTGCGCAACGGTTTTCGGCGTGCGAGGGCTACGGGCGGCCGATGGACAGGGACGCTGCCGTCGAGCGCGTGGCGGAACTCGTGGACACGGTCGCGGGCGAGGAGATGCCCGTGCCGGTGCGCGAGTTATGGGTGTACGGGGACGCGGCGCTCGGCCTCGACCCGGTTGAGCGACTGGACGTCTACGTCACGAAGGACATCCTCATGCGCGGCGACGGCGCCGACCGGAGCGCTGAGTTCGAGCGCGAGTACGGCGTGAAGGGCGTCGGGAAGACCGTTCGTGCGTCGTGGGCGGACGAACACCCGGAGTACGTGCGCGCGAACGACAACGGGCACGTCGCACCCGAGCAGTGTCTCGCCGCCCACCTCCTCGAGGACGACGAGCCGATTCACCTGGAGGTCTGTAACGCGGGCTTCGAGGACAACGTCACGCAGCGCCTGGAGGGCGCGCGCGCCACGGAGAACTACGAGCAAGTGCTCGACCCGCGCGGCGTCTGCCTGTGGGTCGACGGCGACCGCAGCGAGGACGCGTTCCGGAAACTCCGCGACGGCGAACTCGTGTTCCCGACGCTGTCGGGCGCGCTGGAGATGCTGGGCGCCGACGAGGCGGAAGCCGAAACCGCCGCTGAGGCCGTGCAGGCGCGCCGCGAACGCGCGGAGGGCGCGACAGTCCGCGGTGACGTCGTCTGAAATCCGTCGTGGCTCCGTAGCTTCAAGTGGAAAGCCGGGAGCAACCCAGGGCGTGACCTGAGTGCTGGCCGGCCGGGGGTGGCGCGAGCGCGGCAGTCCCGGTCGGCGCAGAACGCCGCCTGTCAGCCCCCGCGACGGCCTGCGGTCTACTCGTCCTGGAAGCCGTCTTCGAACCTGAACGTGCCGTTGCGCTGGACGATTTCGCCGTCCACTTCGATGAACGAGTCCTCGCTCATGTCCACAATCATGTCGACGTGGGTGGCGGACTCGTTGAACGGCTGGCCCTCGGGGACGCACTCCTCGATGGCGCCACCGACGGCCATGTGGACGGTGTCGCCCATCTTCTCGTCGAACAGCATGTTGTACGTGAACCGGTCGATGTCCCGGTTCATCCCGATACCGAGTTCGCCGAGGCGTCGTGACCCCTCGTCCGTGTTCAGGATGCTCTCGAGGGCGTCCTCGTTCTGCCCGGCCGAGAAGTCGACGACTTCGCCGTCCTCGAACTCGAGCCGGGCGTCCAGAATCTCCTTGCCCTGGCGGATGAGCGGCTTGTCGAAGAGGACTTCGCCCTCGACGCTGTCCGGCACCGGGCACGTGAACACTTCGCCCGCGGGCATGTTCTTGTCGCCGCAGTCGTTGGCGGCGTCCATCCCGGCGACGCTCATCGTGACGTCCGTCGTGTCACCGGAGACAATGCGGACTTCCTCCGCGGGGTCGAGAATCTCGACCATCTGCGCCTGGAACTCGCGCTGTTCGTCCCACTCCTTGTTGATGGCGTCGTAAACGAACTGCGCGTACCCCTCGGTGCTCATCTCGGCTTGCTGGGCGGCCGCCGGCGTCGGGTGCTGGGTGATGACCCAGCGCTTCTCGAGGCGTTCCTCCAGAATCGGGCCGTGCGCGCGACTGCCCGCCTGGCCCTTCGACGGCGGGACGTCGCTCGTTTCGAAGGCGTTCGACCCGCCGCTGATGAGGAACACGACGTCCGTCTCCTCCATCGCCGCGAGGTCGTGTTCCTTGGTGACGTAGTCGTCTTCGTCCATCTGGAGGGCGTACGCGCGACTCGCGCGGCCGTTCCCCCACTTGAGCGTGGGGCGGGCGCCGACTTCGCCGAGTTTCTCGTAGAGCGCGACCACGAGGTCTTCGGCTTCCTTCGGCGCCTGAATCTCGACCATGTCGCCGCGCTCGGTCTGCGTGCAGTCCTCGACGAGAATCTCCGCGTGCCTGCGGACCCTATCGTCCATACCACACCCCGTGGCCCGCACGCGAATAAACCCTCTCAGAAGAACTGTTCTGTAGCTAATCTGAGGGGACGGTGGGCGGCGCAGTCCTCGCCAGGACTGACAGCGACTGAACAGCGTTGCCAGGCGCGCTTACGTCGCTTCGAAGCCGTCTTCGAATTTGAACGTGCCGTTGCGCTGCACGACCTCGCCGTCGATTTCGATGTAGGAGTCCTCGCTCATGTCCACAATCATGTCCTTGTGGACGGCGGACTCGTTCTGTTCGACGCCGTCGGCGACTGTCTCCGGGTACGCGCGCCCGAGTGCGAGATGGACGGTGTCGCCCATCTTCTCGTCGAACAGCATGTTGTACGTGAACCGGTCGATGTCACGGTTCATCCCGATGCCGAGTTCGCCGACGCGGCGCGCGCCGTCGTCCGTGTCGAGGACGGCGCCGATTAGTTCGGCGTGCTCGTCGGCGTCGTAGTCGACGACGTCGCCGTCCTCGAACTCCAGGTAGACGCCGTCGAGTTCGCGGCCCTGCGCCATCACTGGCTTGTCGAAGTAGACGGTGCCCTCGACGCTGTCCGGGACGGGCGCGGTGAACACCTCGCCGCCCGGGAGGTTGTCCTCGCCGTAGTCGTTCTTCACGGGGTTGTCCGCGGTGCGCATGCGGACGTCGGTCCGGTCGCCCGCGACGATGTGGACTTGGTCGCCGTCCGCCAGCAGGTCGACCATCTGTTCCTGGAACTCGCGCTGTTCGTCCCAGTCCTTGTTCACGGCGTTCCACACGAACTCCTCGTAGTCGTCCGTGCTCATCTCGGCCTTCTGGGCGTTCCCCGGGGCCGGATACTGCGTGCCGACAGTCTCAGTCGCCATCGACTCCGCCATCAGCGGTTCCTGGATTTTCGAGAACGCCTGCAGGGAGGCTGGGTCGAGGCCACTCATCTCGGAGACGTTCGCGGACGCGCGGATGCCGATGAGGACGTCGGCTTCCTCGACGAGCGCGAGCGCGTGGTCGGCAGGCACTAGGTCGTCGGTGTCGATTGCCGCCGCGAACGCGCGCATCCCGCGACTCGGCATGCTGATGCCGACGGGCATCGCGCCGCGTTCGCCGAGTCGCTCGTAGAGCGCGGTCTCGAGGTCGGCGGCCTCCGGCGGCGCGTTCACGACGACGAGGTCGCCCTGCTGGACGTCCGAACAGTGGTCGACGAGCAGTTCAGCGTGGGACGCAATTCGGGGATCCATGTGGCCGGCGTGTCGGCCGGGCGAGAAAGGTGTTTCCAGAACGCCCGTTCTGTAATTACGCCGATACGTCCGCGTCGACGACGTGGCCGTCTTCGTCGACGACGGCCGCGAACTCGTCGCCGTCGAGTTCGACGGTCACGCGCACCCGCAGGGGGTCTTCGGAGACGACGGCCGACCGGTCGTCCGGTGACAGGAACCCGTACAGCCACGGGTACTCGTCGCTCGGGTCGCGGCCGTGCGACCAGAAGAACTCCACGAGCGCGGGGTGGTCGAGGAGCGCGCCGCCGACGGGCGCGCCGTAGAACTCGCCACAGCGGTCGCAGGTCGCACGGAACACGTACCGCCAGTCGTACTCGTCGCCGTCCCGGGGTTCGAGGCCCGCCGACATCTCGCCGTAGCAGGCGCGACAGACGCCGCGTTTCGCCAGCGAGAGCGCGTCGATGGACTCCTGGACGGCGACGGAGAGCACCGTCTCGAAGTCGCGTTCGCGCGCGAGCGCCGGCGGCGCCGGAGCGCTGAACAGGTGGTGGTCGTTGGTGCACGCGACGTGGACGTGGCCGTCCTCGTAGGTGGCTTCGACGCCGCGCTCGCAGAGCGGGCAGTCGTGGTCGAGCGGCCGCGGCCCGAGTTTCGCGTCCTCGCTGACGGCGCCCGAGAGTACCGCGGTCGCCATGCGTTCGCCGGCGAACGTCAGCTCGTAGCCGTCGTCGGTGTTCTCCACGAAGCGGCCGCGGAGTTTCCCGAGGTGGTAGTTGAACCGGCCGGAGTCGCTGGCGCCGACGCGCCGGCGCAGTTCCGAGAACGACAGCGCGGGGTCGGTGGGGGCGTCACGGCGGTGTTCGACGAGCGCGCGGAGGATGGCGACCCTGGTCTCGTCGCCGAGCGCGTCGAACGCCGCCGCGGGGTCGGCGTCGCTCATGGCAGTGATTCGAGACTCGGCGAGTATAGCCGTTTCCGTTATTCGGGAACGCGCCCCACGGTCACGTAGAACGGCACCGTTTCGACGCGCTCGTAGGCGTCCTCCCGCATCTGTTCGACGACCTCCCGTCCCATCTCTCGCCACTCCGCGCGCAGCGCGTCGTAGGCTTCCGGACTGAGGCCGCCTGCGGATAGCTCCGGCCGCTGTTCGGCGAGGCGTTCGCCGGTCGCTTTCCGCGCCGCCGCTTCGAGCGCGTCCTCGCCGTACGGCGGCGCGACGGCCTGCACGTGCTCGTACTCGGTCGTCCGCACGTCCACGAGGCCGGCTTCCTCGAAGCAGTCCGCGGCGTCCGCGCCCAGGGACACGTCCGTCTCCACGCCCTCGATGTACGCGTCCCGCGCACGCGCCGCGAGCGGTGGCTCGCTCTCCACCGTCGACTCGACAGTCACCGCCGCGTTGTTCGGTTCGACGGCCGCCACGAGGTCGCTGGACACGCGCGCGAACTCCCGCACCGCCGCCACTGGGTCGGGGAGGTTGATGAGCAGCGCCTGGCACGCCATCAGGTCGCAGACGTCGTCCCGGAACGGCAGCCGCGTCGCGTCACCGAGCACGCGGCCGTCCGCCGCCACTCGCGCCAGCAAGTCGGCGTCGGCGTCAAGCGCCAGCACGTCGGCGTCGGACTCCTCGACGAACACGCGCGTCAACTCCCCAGTCCCACAGCCGACGTCCAGAATCCGGCGACGCGACTCCAGGTCTAGCGCCGCCAGGGCCTCCCGGTCGGCCCACATGCCGCGGCGCGTCTCCGCCAGGTACTCGGCACTGAAACGGCGCACACGTCCACTAAAAATGGTGGCGTGAAAAACGGACGGGTCGGGTTCGGGGAGGGGCAGTCCACACCCACCCCACGACCACGGGATGTCAGGCGTGTCAGCTCGGGAACGGACCTGGGGCGGGTGTACCTCACACTTGGCAGTCCACCGACTTAGTGCCACGCAAGGCTCAAAAACGCGTTTGAGTGACCAGAACCGGCGTTTCAACCGGTTCACCGTGGTGATTTGGCTCCGGGCGGCAGAAACGCGGCCCGCGGGTCGCTGCCCGTCGAACTCGCGTCAACGAGACGCTACGCGTCGCACGGCTCGCGGCTCGCTCCGCTCGCAACAACGTGGCCTCACTCCGTTCGGCCACGCAGTTCTCGCACTTTCTCGATGTTCCACGCGAACCCGCGGCCGTCCTCGTGGGGCGTCTCCAGGACGAGCGGGACGTCGTTGTCGACGATGACGTCGTGGTTGACGAACGCGTCCATGCCGTCCTCGCCGATGAGGCCTTCGCCGATGTGGGCGTGTTCGTCCTTGTTCGTGCCGCAGTCGTGCTTTGAGTCGTTGAGGTGGACGCACGCGAGGTGGTCGACGCCGACGACGTCGTCGAACTCCGTGAGCGTGTCGTGGACGGCGTCCGGCGTCGAGAGGTCGTAGCCCGCCGCGAACATGTGCGCGGTGTCCAGGCAGACCTCGAGGTCGTGGTCGGACTCATCGAGGACGTACGCGAGGTGCTCGAAGTCGTCGCCGAGCTTCGTCCCAGAGCCGGCGTCGCTCTCCACGAGCACGGTGACGCCGTCCGGGATGTCGAGGTCGTCGAGCGCGCTGACGGCGTTGTCCAGGCCCTGCTGGACGCCCGCGCCCGTGTGCGCGCCGAGGTGGACGTTCACGTACCCGATGTCGAGTTTTTCCGCGGCGTTGACCTCCTTCTGCATGCTGTCCACGGACTTCTCGCGGAGGTCGTCCTTGGGCGTGCAGAGGTTCACGAGGTACGACGAGTGAATCACCCACGGGCCGTCGAGGTGTTCGCTGGTGCCGTCCCGGAACGCGTCGGCTTCCTCGTCGCCGATGTCCGGGTCTTGCCAGACCTGCGGCGAGTGCGTGAAAATCTGTCCGCAGTTCCCGCCGACGTCCAACTCGTTCTCGACGGCGTTGTCGACGCCGCCCGCGATAGAGACGTGTGCGCCTACTCGCATACACTCCCGTTCGGCGCGGGGGACATAGTGGCTTCGAACCGTCACAACACCTATCCTCGTTCGACTCCGTCCTGTTGGTATGAGTTCCGACGACGCGCTCGCCGAGGGCGACGCGGTACCTGGCGTGAGCGCGCCGCTCGTCCACCCGGACGGCAGCGTCGAGGAGACGCCGCTGTCCGACCTGTACGCGGAGCGTCCCGTCCTGCTGGTGTTCTACACGAACGACTTCAGTCCGGACTGCGTGAGCGAGTGGTGTTCGTTCCGCGACTACGCGTGGTTCACGTCCAACGACGACGTGCGGGTCGTCGGGTCGAGCAAGTCCCGGGCGTCGACGCACAAGCGGTTCATCAACTACCTCGACCTGGAGTTCCCGCTGTACGCCGACCGCGACCTCGACGTCTCGGACGCGTTCGGCGTGACGTACCGCACGTTCAAGGTGTTCCCGCGGTCGAAGCGCTCGGTCTTCCTCGTGGACACCGACGGCGTCGTCCGGTACCGCTGGGTGGGCGAACACCCGCTCGACCCGACCCGCGACCAGCCGCCGCTGCCGGAAATCAGGGAGGCCGTCGAGGAACTCGTCGGCGGAGAGACGGAGACGTTCGGGTTCAACTGACCGCTCTCACGCGGTCGGGTCGGTGCGGTCGCGCGTCCAGTCGTCGGTCGCGTACTTGCTTTCTGCGAGGTCGCGCGCCGCGGCGAGTTCGTCCTCGGTCCACTCGCCGACGGACGCATTGCACCAGTCGGCGAGCGAGTCGGCGAGCGCGTCCACGGCGTCCGCGCGGTCGATGCCCGCCTGTTCGCGGATGCTGGTCACGCGCTCGCGGAACGCCGCCGCCGAAACACCTGGGTCGGCGAACACGCCGAGGTGGCGTTCGGGCGCGAGGTCGTAGGACAGCGACCCGTGCTGGATGACGGCGTCCCGAGTGCGGTACTGGGCGTTCCCCGCGATTTTCTTCCCGCCGGCGACCATGTCGTGGGCGGGGTGGAGCGCGCGCAGATAGCACGCCGGTTCGTGGAGCGCGGGGTGTTCCTCGGGGACGAACGCGGCGTCGACGCCCATCGCGTGGAACGCGTCCAGAATCGGCTCGCAGAGGATTTCGTAGCAGTCCATCAGGTCGCCGGGGAGTTCGTCCGCGGGCGCGACGATGCTGTACGAGATGTCGGCGTGCTCGTCGTGGTAGATGCCGCCGCCACCGGTCTGGCGGCGCGTCACGCCGACGCCCTCGCGGTCGGCGTACGCCCAGTCGACGGAGTCGCGTGCCTGCCGGTAGCCCAGCGAGAGCGTGGACGGCGACCACTGGTAGACGCGCACGGTGCGCGGCCCGCCACTGGCGGCCGTCTCCGCGGCAATCTCTTCGAGCGCCATCTGCATCGGCCCGTCGCGGGCTTCCTCGGGTATCAGCCGCCACTCCCGGTCGGCCAGCGTCATACCTGACGGTCGCCGCGAGACGGGAAAAAGCCGTCCCTCCGGCGCGGCGGTACACGCGTCGACGGAGCAGGCGTCGACCGCCTGCATGGAGCGGACTGGCCGTGCCGACCAGTCGTGGACTGGGCGGACGCTCGTCGAGAGTGCGACCGAGGACGTCCGCGCGCTCGTGTCCGGTTCCCCCGACCGTCGTCCCGTAGCGACTCGTCCCGGGATTCGACGGGAACTGAGCGACCGCCGATTTTCGGACGGTGAGCGCCGCCAGACGGGTAGCAGCAGTGCTGGACGCCACGAGAATCTGTGTCCCGGTGAGGCGCGACCTGGCCGCCGACCACGAAGTTCTATATCGCTCTATGTGGTTTATCGGAGGTCTTCGGGCAAGTGCGCCGACACACAGAAACCCGGCCACAGAGCGCGGTAGGTTGCCAAAGAAAACGAATTCTCGCGCACGCACCTGCGAGAGCGTCCCGGTGAACGGCGCCCGCCGCTCCGCGAGGCTTTTAGGCGACAACGGCCTAGAAGGGAGCGAATGGTACGGAACGTCGCCGCCGAGATGGCGGACCTCGACCCCGAGGACTTCCACTTGCTCTCGGGCGTCGAACACGGGATGCGGTTCTCCGAGTGGGTCAGCCGCGAGAAACTCCCCGAGTTCTCACGGCTCACCCAGGAGGAAGTCGACTACCGGCTCGACCGCATGCTCGACCGCGAGTTCCTCGAACGGAAGACCATCCAGTACGAGGGCGTCCAGTTGACGTTCGCGGGCTACGACGCGCTCGCGCTGCACGCGTTCGCGGAACGCGACACCGTCGAGGGGTTCGGCGCGCCCCTCGGCGTCGGCAAGGAGAGCGACGTCTACGAGGTGCAGTCGTTCCGGCCGATGGCGCTGAAGTTCCACCGCGAGGGGTACACGCAGTTCCGGGAAGTCCACCGCGGCCGCGACTACACGAGCGACAAAGAGCACACGTCCTGGCAGTACACCGCGCGGAAGGCCGCCGAGCGCGAGTTCGACGCCCTGGAGACGCTGTACCCGGACGTGAACGTGCCGCGTCCCGTCGACCAGAACCGCCACGCCATCGTGATGGAGAAAATCGAGGGCGTGGAGCTGTCGCGCGCACAACTGGAACCCGAGCAGGCCAGCGGCGTCCTGGATTTGATTCTCCGCGAGATGGCGGTGGCGTACGACGCGGGCTACGTGCACGCGGACATCAGCGAGTACAACGTGTTCGTCGACGAGGACGGCGTGACGCTGTTCGACTGGCCGCAGGCCACGCCGAGCGACCACGAGAACGCGCGGGAGCTGCTGGAGCGCGACGTCGGGAACATCGTCGGGTACTTCCAGCAGAAGTACCCGAGTGACGTGCCGGACGTGGACGTCGCCCCGGTCGCGGACGCCGTCGCGGACGACGAGTTCTCGTCGGTCACCCAGTTCTGAGGCGCGAACCCCCATTTTGGATTTCAGCCGTCTAGCGGTCGCTACCTCGATTCTGTGGGCGCCGCGAGCGACTGGTGGCGGTCACTGACGCAGGCCGTAAACCCATTCTCGCTATATCGAATCTGGGTCGTGGCGGTGGAGTGGTGGCGCCGGCGGACGGTAGAACCGGGCGAGGGCGCCACCACGTGTGTGCGGGCTGACGCGTACCCCGCTGTATTTATACTGCGGCGCGGCAAAGACGGCCAGTACTACCATCCCGGTCATGAACCAGACGCTCTCGGTTCTCGTCGCCGCGCTCGTCGCGCTGTCAGTCCTCGGAGTGGGCGCGGCGCCGGTCGCCGCACAGCAGGAGACGGCGTCGCTGGGCGACAGCTACGTCGAGGTGACGCGCGGGGAGACAGTCGCCATCTCGGTGAGTCACTCCGCGGCGGCGAACCTCACAATCGGCGCGGACTCGGAGGGGTTCGAGGTGGTCGTCCCGCTGGGCGGGTCGGGCACCGATACGGTGGAGTTCGACACGTACCGGTCGACGTCCTCGAATCCGGACGACTTCCTGTCGGTGAACGGCGCGACGATGAAGACGCCGCCAATCGACGAAGCCATCGAACCCGGCCAGTACACGCTGACGGTGACCATCGACGGCGTGACCGAGGCCGTGGGGAACCTCGAAGTGAAACCGCGCAAGGAGACGACCGGCAAGCCCGGCGTCCTCCCGGGGAGCGTGGACTTCGAGGAGGACGGCGCGAGCGCGGCCTGGAACCGCGCTACGCACCGGCAGTCCGTCGCGGTCGGTGACTACGCGGCGTTCGTCGTGAACGAGAGCGGGCTTGGGAGCGCGTTCGGCGAGAACCCGTCGGTGGCGTCGCTCGCCGACGAGGGCATCCGGATGCGGGTCACGGAACTCGACCCGGAGCCGAACACGGAAGCCGAGACGTACACGGGCAGTGACCTGCGCGTCGTCTCGAAAGTCCCGGAACGCGACAAGTTTGTCGTGGTCTGGGACACGAGCGGCATCGACCTCGGCAGTCGGTCGAACCACACCTACGAGTACAGACTGTGGCTGGACGAGACCAACCCACTGGTCTCGAGCGAGGAGACGCTCGTGCGCGAGCGCGTGACGCTCTCCGACCCGTCCGTGCGCTTGCGCGCCGACCCGGGGTTCCGCCTCGACCCCTGGGACGGCGACCGCATGGTCGTGAACGGCACGACGAACCTCGCACCGACGACGTCGCTTGACGTGCGCGCGCTCCAGGAGACGCCAATGGACTACCTCTGGAAGAACGTCGTGACGGTGTCCGCGGACGGCACGTTCTCGGCGACGTTCGACTTCTCGCAGGCCGAACGCCCGGGGTCGTTCCCGCTGTGGGTGTTGCACTACAAGGACGAGAGCCGTCACATGGTGCGGTTGACGGCGGCGAACGGGACGCTCTTGTTCCCCTCGCAGACCGAGCAGAACGGCACCGTCACCGTGGAGAACGTCACGCTCTCCGAGGGCGGGTTCGTGCAGTTGACCGCGAACAACTCGAGTGTCGGCGTCACCGACCCGCTGCCCGCGGGCGACCACGGGAGCCTGACGGTAGCGTTGAACGCGACGCTGGACGGCCCGACGAACGTCACCGCGACGGCCCTCGTCGACGCCAACGGGAACGGACAACTGGACGACAGCGACCCAGTGTACGGGTCGTGGGCGACGCCGGCGAGAGACACCGCGGTGATTCGGCCGGCGGTGAGTCAGAACGACTCGAACGGCACGGTGAACACGACGACGGCACCGACGACGCCGACGAACACGACCGCGAATGCGACGGCGAACGCGACAACTGAACAGCAGACGACGATTCAGGTGGCGGAGTCGGCGCCGCTGGCACCCGCCGCGAGCAACGGCGGCGGGTCGTCCGGCGGGTCCGTGCCGCTGTCACCGGTGGCGACGCTCGTCGCCGTCGCGGCGGCGGCGCTGCTGGCGCTCCGGCGCGGACCCGACCGTTTATGAGGAGGCATCGTGGTGATTAGCACAGACCTACCGGACTGCATGACGGGACAGCATACGCGGGCGACTGGGAGGTGTGCGTGATGTTCGAGGAGATGGACGAAGCGGACTTCCCCGAGTTCCTCGCGGCGTTCTGGGCGGAGAAGGGCTGGGACACGTCCGTGCAACCCAACGAGGACGGCACCTACCTCGTCGGCGGCGACAAGGACGACGGGACGCGCGGCCTCATCGGCGTCCGCCCGGGCGCGGACACGGAAATCGGCGCGTCCGAGGTGGAGGACTTCGCGGCGTTCTGCGACCGGAAGGGCGTGGACGTGCGCGTGATGGCGACCCGCGGCCGGTTCACGACCGGTGCGCGCAGCGCCGCTGACGCGGGCAACGTGCACTTGCTCGACCCGAACGAACTGGCGTCCTCGGTGCGCGAGGAGAACGCCGAACACCTCGTCGAGGAGTACGCGGGCGGTGGCGGCAGCGGGTCGCTGCTGGACAGGTTTCCGGGCCTCCCGATTCCGGTGCCGAGTGGCGTCCCGAGCGGCGTGCCAATCGTGCCCGTCGTGGTGGCAGTGGTCGTGGTGCTCGCGGCGGTGTTCGCGGGCGGCACCCTGCTGAGTATGGTGCCGTTCGTCGGCGGCGGTGGCGGCGGCGGTGGCGACGCCGGCCCGGCGTTCACGGCGTTCTCGCTGGCGGCGGACGACAACAGCACGACGACGGCGGAGTGGGACGCGCGCGTGCAGTCGACGCTCTCGACGGCGAACGACAGCTATCAGGCGCCCGAGGGGGAGACGTTCGTCGTCGTCCAGTTGAACGTCAGCGCGGGCGCCGAGGCGGTGACGTTACGCAACGAGCAGTTCGCGCTCGCGGTGAACGGCACGAACTACGCGACACAGCCGTTACAGAACGCGAGCACACAGCTGCGCGCGAAACTCCTGCCGGTGCGCGTGGAGGCCGGGCAGTCCCAGCGCGCGCTCCTCGTGTTCGCGGTGCCGGAGGGTTTCGACGGCGCGACGCTCGTCGAGCGCGCGGGCGGCCCGGGCATCCGCTTCGAACGGACGGAACTGGAGTTCGGCGTCGGCGAGTGACGGCGGCGGGCGGACTGATTCGAAGTTCTTAACCCCCATCGAGTCGAAGCGTGAGTAACTCGCTGGCGAGCGGGCTCCAGCGGGCCCCTGACGCACGTCAGGACGGGATGTGATTCCCATCCGGGAATTGAACCACGCAACGCCCGCGGACAACCAATGACACGAAGCTTCTACTCCCACATCAAGGACGCGTGGCGAGACCCCGACGACGGGAAGCTCGCCGAACTGCAGTGGCAGCGCAAGCAGGACTGGCGCAAGCAGGGCGCCATCGAGCGCGTCGACCGCCCGACGCGCCTGGACAAGGCGCGCGAACTCGGCTACAAGGCCAAGCAGGGCGTCGTCGTGGCGCGCGTCAGCGTGCGGAAGGGCACCGCCCGGAAGTCCCGCTTCAAGGCGGGCCGCCGCACGAAGCGCCAGGGCGTCAACCGCATCGGCCGCGCGAAGAACCTCCAGCGCATCGCCGAGGAGCGCGCGTCCCGGAAGTACGTCAACCTCCGCGTGCTGAACTCCTACTGGGTGGGCGAGGACGGCTCGCAGAAGTGGTTCGAAGTGATTCTCCTCGACCCGGAGCACGGTGCCATCCAGAGCGACGACGAACTGAACTGGATTTGCGACGACAGCCAGAAGAACCGCGTGTTCCGCGGGAAGACGAGCGCGGGCCGTCGCGCTCGCGGCCTCCAGAACCGCGGCACTGGCTCGGAGAAGCAGCGCCCGAGCACGAACGCGGGCAAGCGCCAGAAGTCGTAACTGGCAGTCACCTCGGTTCTCCGTTTATCACTACTCAGTAGCCGTCAGGCCGTCCCGCGAGTCGTTGATGAACGACCCTGATAGTTTAAGTGTTCGTGCGGTGACTGGCATTGTGTATCAATGCCCATAGACCCGAATTTCGAGGAGAACCGCGACAAGGCGGACACCCACAAGGGCCACGACGTCTGGGGACCCGTAGAAGAACCCGAGAAACTCGGGATTCACGGGACGCACGTCGCCGTCGACTTCGACATCTGCATCGCCGACGGCGCCTGCGTCGAGGACTGCCCCGTCGACGTCTTCGAGTGGGTCGACACACCCGACCACCCGGAGTCGGAGTTGAAGGCCGACCCAGCGAACGAGAGCCAGTGCATCGACTGCATGCTCTGCGTGGACGTCTGCCCCGTCGACGCCATCGACGTCGACGCCGGCCGCGCGGGGAGGACGTAGGACGATGCACTGCGTGACACTCACCAAGGGCGTGCCGGACTTCCGCGAGGGCCAGGTGTCCTTCGACGAGGACGGCCACCTGGAGCGCGGGGACACGCCCACCGTGATGAACCCGAACGACGAGCCGGCGCTGGAGGCGGCGCTCCAGACGAAGATTCGGAACGGCGGCACCGCGAGCGTGATGAGCATGGGGCCGCCGGGCTACGGGGACGTGCTCCGGGAGGCGATGGCGTCCGTGTACGCCGACGACCTCTACTTGCTCTCCGACCGCGAGATGGCGGCCGCGGACACGTGGGCGACCGCAATCACCGTCTCGACGGGTCTCAAACGCCTGGAGCCAGACCTCGTGTTCGCGGGGTTCAAGACCGCGGACGGCGAGACCGGCCACACCGGCCCGCAGACGGCGTGGTGCCTGGACTGGCCGCTCGTGACGCACGTGGTCGCGCTGGACGTCGACACCGACGAGGGCGTGCTGCGCGCGAAGCGCCTCGTGGAGGGCGACGTGGACGAAATCGAGACGGTGGCGGCGCCGCTGCCGGCGTTCGTCGTCGCCGACCCGGAGTTCGAGCCGTCCTACCGGAAGGCCGCCCACCGCCTCGAACACAAGGACTTGCGCGAGGAGACCCGGGAGCGCGCCGGAGACCACGAGGAGCACATGACCGTCTGGGACCACGAAGACCTGAACCTCGACCCGGACTTCATCGGCCTGGACGGGTCGCCGACCATCGTGGACGGCGTCGACCCGATTCCGCGGGCGCCCGCCGAGCGCGAGGCGACGATGGTCGACCCGCGGGACGGGGACGCGATGCAGGAGGTCGTCGACGAGATGGCGCGGTTCGCGGGGGGTGACTGAGCGTGCCGGCACTCGACCCGAACGACTACGACATCTCCGAACTCGGCCCCGAAATCCAGGCCGTCGAGGACGTCGACGAACTGGAGGACATCCTCGAAGCGGAGAAGGCGGGGAAAGACCGCGTGGGCGCGAAGCAGCTCATCGAGTCCCGCATCGAGAAGTTCCGCGAGGACGAGGGCGACCGCGAGGAAATCGACCCCACCGAGATGAGTCCCGCCGACCTCGGGAACGCGCTGACGGACGTCGACGACGTCGAGGAACTGGAGGCGATTCTGGAGCGAGAGCGCGAGGGCGACGACCGCGACAGCGCGAAACGCCTCATCGAGAACCGCATCGACTCCGTGCAGGGCAGCGACGAGGAGGAGGGCGAAGTCGAGCGCGTGCCGCCAGAGGAGAAGTACCCGGAACTCGACCACCCGACGGCGGACAAGCAGTACGTCGAGACCCTGGAGGACGGCGTCTACGAGGACATGTGGGTGTACTGTGAGACGGACGACGGCGACCTCCTGGACGTCTCCCGGGAGATGCTGGGGAAGGCCAGGAGCCTGATGGACGGCTACAACGACGAGTACGGGGCCGACGAGGACGTCGTCGCGGTGCTCGTCGGCGACGATGTCGGCGACCTGCCCGAGGAGTGCATCGCCCTCGGCGCCTACCGCGTCGTCTACCACGAGGACGAGCGCCTCGAACGGTTCCGGCACAAGCCCTACACGGAAGTCGTCTCCGCGATGATGCGAGCGGGCGGCGAACTAGACGAGGCGCCCGAGGCGGGCGATTCGTCGTGGCGGGACTACGACGAACCGCGGTACGTGCTGTTCCCGGCGACGAACAACGGCCGCGACCTCTCGGCGCTCGTGCAGGGCGAACTCGACTCCGGCCTCGCCAGCGACTGCTCGGGCCTGTACATCGACGACACCGTCGTGTCGAACCCGGCGAAGACCCACGGCGAGGGCGAGAAGCGCGAGTTCGAGGCGGTGTTGCACATGAAGCGCCCGGACTTCTCGGGGTTCGAGTACTCGACCATCCTCTGTCTGGACAACCCGACGCGGGAGTTCCACCCGCAGGGAGCGTCCGTCATCCCGGGGAGTTTCGACGTCCCGGAACCCGACGCGGCGCGCGAAGGCGAGGTGTACGAGTACGACTTCGACCTGCCCGAGGACTGGTTCCGCGTGGACATCACGGACTACGACGACCTGGACAGCGGCGTCGACCTCACGGGCCACGACGTCATCGTGGCGCTCGGCCGCGGCATCGGCGACGACCCCACGCGCGGGATGGAACTGGGCGTCGAACTCGCGGACGCCTTCGAGGACGCCGACCTCGGCATCACGCGCGGCATCGTCACGTCCTCCTACGACTTCGACGGCCACGTCGAACAGTACGCCAGGGAGGAGCGACAAATCGGCGAGACCGGACAGGTCGTGGAACCCGACCTCTACGTCGCGGCGGGCATCAGCGGCGCCGTCCAGCACAAGGTCGGGATGGACGAGTCGGACACCATCGTCTCCGTCAACACCGACCCGGACGCGGACATCCGCGAGTTCTCGGACTACTTCGTGGAGGGCGACCTCTTCGAGGTGTTGCCGGTGCTGACGGAGGCGGTGGAATCTGGGGAACTGGACGTCGAGGAACTGGCGGCAACAGGCGGTGCAAGCGATGACTGAGACAGACGACCACGAACACTACGAAGCGGTCGTGGTCGGCGCCGGCCCGGGCGGGGCGGCGGCGGCCGCGGTACTGGCACAGCACGACGTCGAGACGCTCGTCCTGGAACGGGGCGTGGAACCGGGGTCGAAGAACGTCTCCGGCGGCCTCCTGTTCGCCGAGGAAGACGCCCCCTACACGCTGGACGACCTGTTCCCGGCGTTCCGCGAGGAGGCGACCGAGCGGCCGGTGACGGAGTCGTACATGCACAACGTCGCCGGCGACCGGGTGCACACAATCGACCTGGAGGACGTCCACGAGGACGGCGTCGAGTGGTGTGACTCGGTGCTCCGGCGGACGATGGACGCCTGGCTGGAGGAGCGCGTCCACGAACTGACCAGGGAGACCGGCGGCGGCCTCCTCACGGAGGTACGAGTGAACGGCCTGCTCCGGGAGAACGGGGAAATCGTGGGCGTGACGTGCGACGAACTCGACCCGATTCGCGCGGACGTGGTGATTGCGGCGGACGGCGTGAACTCCGAACTCGCGCGGGACGCCGGCCTGCAGGACTGGGACGACGCCGAGGACTACTTCCAGGGCGTGAAGGCCGTCGTGGACATGCCGGCGGGCGCCATCGAGGAGCGCTTCGGCGTCGACGCCGACGAGGGCGCGTCGCACCTGTTCGCGGGCGACCTCTTCGACGGCGTGCGCGGCGGCGGCTTCCTCTACACGAACGAGGACACGCTCTCCATCGGCACGGTGTTCCACCTGGACGCCATCGCCGACGAGCGCGCCGAACCACAGCAGCTACTGGACTCGCTGCTCACGCACCCGCTGCTCGCGCAGTGGCTGGGCGACGACTACGAGGAACTGGAGTACTCCGCGAAACTCGTCCCGGACTCGAAGAAGATGGCGCACCCCTCGCCCCACGAGGGCCGCCTCCTGCTCGTGGGTGACGCGGCCGGCCAGATGCAGGCCCAGGGCCCCATCATCAAGGGGATGAACCACGCGGTGTCCGCGGGCGCGCTCGCCGCGGAGGCGTTCGTGGACTCGCTGGCGCGCGGCACCGACGGCGTCGGCGACCTCTACGAGCGGAAACTCCGCTCGGAGGGCGTGATGGACGACCTGCGGCCGACGCGCTACCGGGCGTCGAGCGCCGTCACGGAGAGCGACGCCGTCGCCGGCCTCACGGACGCGCTCGTGGACTCGCCCGTCGGCCGCCTGGGCGTCCGCCTGCTCGGTGACGACGCCGTGGAGTCGCTGTTCAACTCGCCGTTCCTCCTCGGGATGATTCCGGACACGAAGACGTCCTACGTGACGATTCCCGAGGTGCTGGGCGAGGAACTCGGCGAACCCATCGATGGCGGGCCGAGCGAGGTCGAACCGCCGAGTCTCGCCGACCGCATCGGCGACCTGACGTACGACACGGACGTCGGCAACCCCCACATCGAGGTGCTCGACGAGTCCTTCGACGCCAGCGGCACCGCGGTGACGGCGTGTCCGGTGAGCGCCGAGGACTACGGCGGCGGCTGTTACCGCGCGGAGACCGTCGAGCGCGACGGCCGCGAGGAGCGCGTCGTCAGCCTCGACACGCAGCCGTGCGTGGAGTGTGGGACGTGCGCCGTCGTCGCGGAGACCTACTGGGAGCACCCGCGCGGCGGGAAGGGCGTGGAGTTCGAGCAGGGATGACCGACCGGAGCCAGTGACCATGGCCGAGCGCTCGCGGTTCTGGGAGCGCATCAAGCCCCTCTCCGAGCGCGCGCGCCGCGACCGCGAACACTTCGAGCGTCCGGACGACCCGCCGGACGAACAGCAGGCCCTCGAGTACCTCCGCGAGGGCGTCGGCCCCGCCATCTCGGTGTACGTGGAGGGGCGGACGGGCGGCGACCGCGCGCCGTTCACGGACGTCGAACTGTCGCTGTTGGAGCGGTCGCTGAACAACTGGCTGTCACTGTACGCGCAGTGCTACGGCGAAGACCTGGACGCGGACTTCTCCATCCGCGAGGCGGCGACGGTGCTCGTGGACACGCGCAACGTCGTGGACACCGCGCGCGTCCTCACGCACGTCCCGGAGCGCGGCGTCCGCGACCCACGGCCTGGCGGCCGAGACGGCCAGTCCGAGGACGGTGACTCGGACGGCCGGGACTCCGCGTGAGGCGGCGAGCGGGCCGTTCTGGCGCGCGTCGCGCCCGACGACGTCCCTGTCGCCGAGACGTGGTTGGTAACCGTTGACAAAGAACTATACGCTAGCGTATGTAACGAACGACTATGAACGTGCATCGAGAGCTCGAGTTCGGGCACGACGACCGGGAGCGAATCTACGACTACGTCGAACGCCAGGGCGAGTGCACGTACGCCGACCTCGAACGCAACCTCAGGCTCGACCCGCGGGGCATCCGCCACCACGTCGCCATCCTGCGCCGGGACGGCTACGTCGACGTCGACGGCGACCGCATCGAGGTCGTCTTCGACGACGGCGCCGCCGAAGAGTACCAGGACGGCGAAGTCGAGTTCGTGGTACGGCCCGCCCACCAGTCCGACCTCACGGGGCTCGTCGGCGCCATCCGGCAGGTCGCCGAGGACGGCCGGTACATCGAGGCGGAGTCCGTCGCGGACGTCATCGACCACGAGGAAGTCCTGCTCCGGCACGACGACCTCGAAGAACGCATGTTCTTCGTCGCCACCGTCGGCAACGACGTCGTCGGCTGGGTGCACGTCGCCGGCTCCGAACTGGAGAAACTCCAGCACACCGCGGAACTCACCGTCGGCGTCATCGACTCGTATCGCGGGCACGGCATCGGCAGCCACCTGCTCGAACGGGGCCTGGAGTGGGCGGGCAGTCGCGGCTACGAGAAAATCTACAACAGCGTCCCCGCGAGCAACGAGGACGCCATCG
>JBDGQF010000075.1:0-2414 GCA_042219255.1 Halobacterium sp.
CGCAGGTCGCCGCGCGCGAACGCGCCGTCCACGTCGCGGCGCGCCTCGCGGAGGAACGACTGCGTGACGTCCACGCCGACGACGTCGAACCCCTCGTCGTCGAAGACGGCGGTGTCGCTGCCCGGGCCACACCCGGCGTCGAGGACGCGCGCCCCAGTGCCGCCGGTGGCGTCCTCGACTGCGTCCACGAACGGGTCGCCGTGCCGGGCGGCGGCGCTGGCGGCGCGGTACTTCTCCACGTAGGCGTCCGCGTTCGCCTCGTACGTCCGCGCGGTACGGAGGGCTTCGTCCATGCAGTCCGGTTGCCGGGACTGGGCCTTGAGAGTTCGGCCGGAAACAACACCTCCTTAATCGAGGCCCGGAAACGACGCGTATGAGCAGTCCGAAGATTCTGATTCTCGGTGCGCCGGGCGCCGGCAAAGGCACGCAGAGCCGTCGACTCACCGAAGCGTACGGCATCGAACACATCACGACCGGGGACGCGCTCCGCGAGAACAAGCAGATGGACATCAGCCACCTCGACCTGGAGTACGACACGCCCGGCGAGTACATGGACGCCGGCGAACTCGTCCCCGACCCCGTCGTCAACGAAATCGTGAAGACGGCCATCCGGGACGCCGACGGGTTCGTGCTCGACGGCTACCCGCGCAACGAGAGCCAGACGGAGTTCCTCGACTCCATCACCGACCTCGACGTCGTCCTCTACCTGGACGTCGACGACGACGAACTCGTGCGCCGCCTCACCGGCCGCCGCGTCTGCCAGGACTGCGGCGCGACCTACCACGTCGACTTCGACCCGCCGGAAGAAGAGGGCGTCTGCGACGAGTGCGGCGGCGACCTCTACCAGCGCGAGGACGACACCGAGGAGACGGCGCGCGAACGCATCAACGTCTACGAGGAGAACACGCAGCCGGTCATCGACTACTTCCGCGACCAGGGCGTGCTCGTGGAAATCGACGGCGAGCAGTCCCCGGACGAGGTCTGGGCGGACGTGAAGGACGCCGTCGACGAGCGCGCGAACTGACGCCGCGCCGGCGCGACTGACGCACCTGTTTTCCACCCAGGAGTGATATCGTCCAGGTCGCCAGCACCGGCGAGCGGCGGCCGAGTCGCCGTTGCGACGGCCACAGCGTTTTGGTCACGCCCCGCGACCACTGTCGTATGCTGGACGCGACGCTCTCCGCCAGCGAGTCCGACGGCGACGTCGACCTCGCGTTGACCGTAGAAAACACCGGCGACGACCCAGTGACGCTGTCCTTCCGGGACGGCCAGCGCGCCGAGTACGTCGCCGAACGCGCGGACGGCAGCGAGGTCTGGCGGTACAGCGACGGCAGGGGGTTCACGATGGCGCTCGGCACCGAGGAACTCGCGCCGGGCGACACAGTCACGTACGAGGCGACGTGGCACGACCCGCCGAGCGGAGACTACACCGTCCGCGCGTGGGTCGTCGCGGCGGACGCCGACGCCGCCGACGAGACCGCGGTCGCGGTCGCCTGACGGTCGCGCGTTCCGTAAGAGGTTCAAGCAGGCGTCGCAAAGTACCGGCAAATGGCACGAACCGCGGAGAAAGTCCGCTCGCTGGTCGAGGAAGACCCCGAGCTGGCGACCGTACTCGAGGACCTCCTCGAACACGAGGGCGAACTCCGCTGGCGGGACGTCAAAGACGACGTCTCCAGCGGCCAGTGGGGGCGCCTCCTGGAGAAAGACATCCTCGTCGAAGCCGACGAAGGCTTCGAGTTCGCAGACCCCGAGGGCGTCGAGGACGGCCTCGCGCCCGAGGACGAACTCGACCTCGGCGACAGCCCCGAGTCCTCCTCGTGGTCGAAGTGGGACAAACTCGCGGCGCTGGGCTCGTTCGCCGCGATTCTCGGCTACAACTTCCAGCCAATCCAGAACACCATCGGCGGCGCCGTCGAACTGTTCCTCGGCCCGCTCGACGCCGTGCTCCCGTTCTGGGTCGTCGTCATGGCCCTCGCCGTCCTCACGGGTCTGTACTCGACGCTCCTGCAAGCGAACCTCACGGACATGTCCAAGATGTCCGAGTACCAGGAGCGCGCCCAGGAACTCAAGGAGAAGATGAGCGAAGCCAAGGAACGCGGCGACGAAGCCGAAGTCGAACGCCTCCGCGAGAAACAGATGGAAGCGTTCGGCGACCAGGCAGCCATGCTCAAAGAGCAGTTCCGCCCCATGGCGTGGATTATGCTGCTCACCATCCCCGCGTTCCTCTGGATGTACTGGAAGCTCGGCACGCTCTACGAGGCCGGCGACGTCATCATGACGCTCCCGCTCATGGGCGACGTCGACTTCAAGACAGGGCGCGCCCTCGTGTTCCCCGTCTGGATTATCTGGTACATGGTCTGCTCGTTCAGCTTCTCGAACATCATCCGCAAGGCGCTGAACATCCAGACGACGCC
>JBDGQF010000075.1:2514-19510 GCA_042219255.1 Halobacterium sp.
GGGGGTGCTCGGCGCCCGAGCGCTACGCGCTCGGTGAATCGCGCTCGCTACGCTCGCGCGAATACTCGTTTTCTGACTCTGGCGGTGCGCGAACCGGTTCCACGCCGGGAATGCTTCAAAACGTCTATGTCTGCGGCGTCCCCAGCACGGATATGTTAGTCACGATTTCCGGGCCACCGGGCAGCGGGAAGAGCACGGTGGCGTCGGCGCTCGCCGACCACCTCGGCTACGAACACATCTCCGGCGGTGACATCTTCCGCGGGCTCGCCGAAGACCGCGGACTGACGCTCGAAGAGTTCAACGAACTCGCCGAGGAAGACCCCCAGATAGACAGAGACCTCGACCGACAGCTCCGCGAGACGGCGCGCGACCGAGACGACGTCGTGCTGGAGTCGCGGCTCGCGGGCTGGATGGCCGGCGAGTACGCCGACATCAAAATCTGGCTGGACGCGCCGATGAGCGTGCGCGCGCGGCGCATCGCCGAACGCGAGGACAAGACGCCGGCGGCGGCGCGGGCGGAGACCGAGAAGCGCGAGCACTCAGAGACCGCGCGGTACGCCGACTACTACGGCATCGACTTCGACGACCTCACCATCTACGACCTCTCCGTGAACACCGCGCGCTGGGGGCCGGACGCCGTCACCGACATCGTCCTGTACGCCGTCGACAACTACGAGCCGTCCAGCGACGAAGGCCCCGCGCCAATCGAGGACGTCGAGTACGAGTTCTGACGATGCTCAGGGACGCCCCAGCGGACCGCAACCCGGACGCCCTCCTCGAGTTCGGCGTCGTCAACCTCGACAAGCCGCCGGGGCCGTCCGCCCACCAGGTGTCGGCGTGGATTCGCGACATGCTCGGCGTGGAGAAGGCCGCGCACGCCGGCACGCTCGACCCGAAAGTCACGGGCTGTCTGCCGGTGTTGACCGGTGCGGCGACCCGGCTCGCGCCCGCGCTCCTCGAAGGCCCCAAGGAGTACGTGACGGTGCTGGAACTCCACGCTAGTCCGCCCGCGAACCTCGACTCCGTACTCGCGGAGTTCGAGGGCCCGGTCTACCAGAAGCCGCCGCGGAAGTCCGCGGTCGCGCGCCGCCTGCGCGTCCGCGAGATTCACACCCTCGACGTCCTGGAGGTCGACGGCCGGCAGGCCCTCTTGCGCGTGGAGTGCGAGTCCGGCACGTACATCCGGAAGGTGTGTCACGACCTCGGGCGCGCGCTCGGCACCGGCGCGCACATGGGCCACTTGCGCCGCACCGCCACCACGCCGTTCGACGACACCGCGCTGTCGACGCTGCACGACCTCGCGGACGCGCTCGCGTGGCTGCGCGACGAGGACGACACCGAGCCGCCGGGCGGCGACCCGGAGGCCGCGCTCCGCGACGTCGTCTCGCCAGCCGAGCGCGCGCTCGAACACCTCCCGAGCGTCACTATCGCACCCTCTGCCGCCGAAGCGGTAGCCGAGGGCGCGCCAGTGTACGCGCCCGGCGTCATCAGCGCGGACGGAGCCGACCGCGACGCGCTCGTCGCGTGCTACACGCCGAACGGCGCCGCGGTCTGCCTCGGCCGCCTTGTCGGCGACCCGGACGCCGATTCCGGCACCGTCGTCGACCTCGAACGCGTCCTCGTCTGACCGACGACGAAGCGAAGGCCTTAATGCCAGAACCCACCTCGTTCGACACGCGGGACCGTGGGGTAGCGGTATCCTCGGCGGATGGGGTCCGTCGGACCTGAGTTCGAATCTCGGCGGTCCCACTTTCTGCGGTGCAGAAATGGTACTACGAGAACGACCAGCGGGAGTTCTCGACAGCCCCACTACATTTTCGGCGGCGCTCGCTCGTGAGCGAGGCTACCATCCTGAGTCGGATTTAGGCCGGAATTGTATATGAGCAGAGCCAATGAAATTCTAGGTTGTCAGGACAGAGAATTGATTTGAAACTGCGAGACAGATTAGGAAAATTATCGAGGAGGCCAATATTCGAACCAAAAACCGCCTTCCATGTTCATCACAAACTCTATACGATGTTGATAAGAGCACCCAAGTTGGTTCTCGAAGCTCCTGAACCCCGGATTTGCTGAGGAACGGTTGGATGTCCTTATTTCGACTCTGATATATTTCAATGCTGTAGACGGCATTCCAACACACCAGTAATCCCAAAAGCAGTATTGGGATCCAAAGCAGAGCTTCAATCGCACCGGCGAGGCCCAATTGTCCAGCAGAGTCTGTTGCTCCTCCAAATCCAAGTATTGAGGCGATAAGGGATACACCAAACGTAGAGACTTGATCTGGAACAAAATTGTATGAGAATTGTATAAAACCAACAATCGGTTCGATGTACCGTATTATTACAAAGGAAATGACAACCCAAATGGACATCGCGAGATACATTATCAGTACGGCAAAGGTTGTGACTTCTGACCCGAGCTTGATTTCGCTTTCCTCTAGAGAAAATGGAAACCGAATTACTTCGTGGTCTGGGTCATAGGGTGGCCGAAGATTTCTCCACAGGTAAAGAAGCATCCGGTACCCAAAGAACACGAATCTGACAATATAAGTGACAAACAGTACGTACAGCGCGAAGAATATCCAGGGAGAGATGTAATTGGCGGTAAATGAGAAAATCCAGAGAAGAAGCAAGATAGATAAAAATCCAGTCATGAGCATATACATAACCTCAAATGTCGAAATAGCATAAGATACGTATTGCTCAGCGACTTTCTCCGAAAGTTCATTCATGGATCCATCCATAATTAGTTGATTTCTTATACTGATTGTACAAAATTCCCTTGGTGGGTGCCAGTGTGCACAACCAATCTGCGTTCCAATTTGGGCAATACCCCTTGCGAGGTCACTAAGCAACTCGAGAATTGAACTCCATCAGTTGTGAGAGGAAGCATATCACACTCGCGCAATATTAGACCAATACATTGCTCGCCGGGAAGCTAAAAACCTCTCCGCTCGCTACACTTCCGGGCCGGTGAACAGTTCGACGCGGTGCATCTGGCGGAGGTCGAGGAGGTAGGAGGCGTTGGCGTTCTCGGTGTCGCCGCGGCGGCGCTGGTAGTGGTGGAGGGGCGCGTCCTCGGACTCGATTGCGTCCCGGATGTGGGGGAAGGGGGCGCGCCAGACGCCTTCCATCTCCTGGACTTCGGCGCCGTAGCCGTCGAGTTCGTCGCGCCACCGCACCCAGAAGTAGATGTCCGGGTCGTCCTTGGTCTGGTAGCGCTGGTAGTCGTTGGCGTTGAACGTGACCGTCCACTGGGGTGGGAGGCCGTAGTGTTTCTCGGCGGTGAAAAACGGCGTTTCCTGGGTCTTGAGGTCGGCGGGGTCGCCGTCGACGAGCAAGTCCAGGGCCGTGGGGTCGTCGTCCTTCGCGGGATTTCGGACGGCGTCCAGGCCGAGTTCTGGGGCGACGTCGCTGACGAACGTGCTCTCGCGCTGTTCGCCGAAGTCCAGCCAGGGGGTCTTGTTCTCGGTGTCGTCGGGTTTCTCGCGGTCGGCCATCCGTCTACTGTCACCTGTACGCGTGCTCGTAGTAAGGGCTGCGTGTCGGGCGGGGCGGCCGCGCCGGCCACGCGGTCAGAAGTAGCGTTCGACGAGGTCGTCGTAGTCCAAGTCGGCGCTGTACTCGGCTGTCCACTCCGCGGTCAGCCGGTCGATGTTCTCGTCGATGAGTTGCTGGATGGTCTTCCCGTGGACGGACTCGCGGCGCGCCGCTTCCCTCGCGTCCGTAATCGCTGCGACGACGTCGCGGTACGCGTCGGGGTCACCGGAGAGGTACTCCCAGAACTCCTGGCCGACGAGAATCAGGTCGCCTTCGTAGTAGTCGTCCATGATGCCGAACACGTCCTCCCGTTTCCCGTAGGTGAGACCGAGGGCCGTGGTCGCGTCGGGGTGTTCGGCTTTCACGGCCTCGTGCTGTCGGGACATCTCTCGCATCATCTTCTTGTTGCTGGACGCGGTGCCGCTCTTGATTTCGATGTAGGTGTCGCCGTCGCGGCCGTGGAGGATGAGGTCGGCGTTCCCCGACGTCTCCTCGGCGGCGTCTCCGGCGACGGTGACGGCGATGTCCTGGATGAGGTAGCCGAAGCTGGTGACGATGCTGCGTTCGAGGTGCTGCATCGCGTAGAATTCGATGAGTTCGTCGGCGCTCGTGACGTCCAGCATCGTCGCCAGGAAGATGTTCGGGCGGAGGTCGTCGAGGGACATCTCCCGGATGGTGTCCTCCCAGTCTCCGAGTTTCGACTTGGTCAGTGCGGTAATCTCTCGCCTGGTCTCGTCCGGCAGCGCCATGCCCTGGTGTCCCGGTCTGCACGGGTAATACCTCTGTTCCGAGAGGGGGCAAACGAGACCGCCACCGGTCTCACGGAATTCACTGCTAGCACGCCACCTCAAGTGGCGCGTGCGCGGGTCGTCACGAAGATGCCGGCGAGGACGACGGCGCCGCCGAGGACGGTGACGGCGTGCGGGACTTCGCCGAGGAGGACGAGCGCGAGGAGCGTGCTGCCGACGGGTTCGCCCAGGAGGGAGACGGCGACGACGCTGGACTGGACGTACTTGAGCGCCCAGTTGATGACGGTGTGGCCGAACATCCCGGGGAGGAGCGCCATCGCGAGGAACAGCGCCCACTCGGTGCCGGCGTAGCCGGTAAGCGGCGCGCCGGAGCCGACGGCGATGGCGGCGAGCGCGACGGTGCAGACGGCGTACACGACGAACGTGTACGTGAACAGGGAGAGGCGCTGGCGGAGCGACCGGCCGGCGAGCGTGTAGACGGCGCCGAGCGCCGCGCCGGCGAGCGCGAGCGCGTTCCCGTACAGTTGCGTGGTGCTGCCGGCGAACGCGGCGGCGAGCGCGGCCGCTGGGTCGCCGCCGGCGAGCTGTGGGTCGACGACGAGCGGGCCGACCGACATCGCGAACGCGCCGGCGAGTGCGACCGCCATGCCGGCGACGATGCGCGCGCTGAGTCGTTCGTCGAGGAGGACGGCGGCGCCGACGCCGACGAAAATCGGCTGCGTGGTGATGAGCGTCACGGACGCCGCGACCGTCGTCCATTCGAGGCTCTCGAAGAAGCTCGCGAAGTGGACGGCGAGCGCGAGGCCGGAGACGGCGGCGAACCCGAGGTCGCGCTGTGAGATGGCGCGGAGGTCGCCGGCGTCCCGGAGCGCGAACGGTGCTACGGCGGCGGTCATGAACAGCACGCGGTAGAACGCTTTCACGACGCTGGGCGCCGTGCTCCACCGCACGAGGATGGCGCTCGTGCTGACGGCGGCGATGGCGACGGCGACGGCGACCATCGGGTCGACCCGGTCTTCGAGGGACGCCACCCAGTGGTGCACAACTGCTGGTTCGACGGCACCGACCTAAATGGCGCGGCCGAGACAATCCTCCCTGCGTCCTGGGTGGCCGAGCGCGGAGAACGCTGCGAGCGGAGTGAGTTACTGGGGCTGGTCGGTGTCGTCGAGGAGTTCGAACTCGATGTGGTGGCCGGGGCCGTAGCGCCGCTGGTGGTCGTCGCGGAACTCGAGGACGTCCTCGAGCGTGTCGAGTTCGCGCTCGAAACTACACAGCTTGCACGTCACTGCGTAGGGCACGAGAACCACCACCTGGAGGGAGGGACGCCAGACTCCTAAGGCCCCGTGTTCACCACGAAAATGAAAAATTCCGCCGGCGCGCCGGTCGTCCGTGGGCGCGCGAGTGCGTTCGCGGAGCGTTGTCGGGCGCCGTCCTCGCTTGGTCAGGAGTGCTGGTCGAGTTCAGCAAGGAGGGCGGCGGTGTCGAGTTCGTCGAGGGCGGCGTCCTCGTCGTCGCCGACGCGGTCGCGAATCCAGCCGAGGGCGTCGTCGACTTTCGGCAGGAGGTCGGTCGGCGAGAACACGGCCGCTGCGTCGGCGTGTTCGGCTTCGAGTTCCTGGTGGGCTTCGTAGGCGAGTTCGGCTTCGCGCTTGACGAGGGCCTTGATTTCGTCGTCGTGGTCGTCGAGCAGTTCGGGCAGGGACTGGTCGGGGTCGGGGTCGGCGTGCGCCATACGTGGCGCTCCGGCGCGCACCACAGTAATGGTGTTGCCGCGTTCGTCAGCGCCAGCACGGAGTCCTCGACGTGGTGCTGCGGCAGTCCTGATGGTCGACGCCGCGTCCGGCGTCGGCGGCCGACTCGCGCGTCCGTTACTCCCCTCCGTCGTCGAGGCGCCACGTGAAGATAGCTTTGAGGACGACGACGAGGCTGTTTGACTCGCCGCTCCCCCAGATAGCGGTCTCGTCGCGACGGCCGTCCTGGCCGCCGGTCTCGGAGACGACGCTGACGAGCGTGCGTTCGGCGTCGACCATCGTGAGTCGGCCGGCGGGCGTGTCCGACCACAGCCACAGCGACTCGAACGGTTCGGCGGCCGGAATTTCGTCCTCGATGCGCGCCTGGACGTCCAGCGAGACGCCGCCGAGGCGGACGGTGACGCCGCGGTCGGCGGCGTCGGAGAGCGCGTCGACGACGTCGTCGGTGAGCAGGTCTTCGACGGTCATGTAGACGATTTCGTCCTCGGCGTCCGCGAAGAACTCGAGGACGCGGTCGGTGACGGCGCCCTGTCCGGTCACCGTCCAGACGCCGCGCAGTTCGTCGCGGCGGTCGATTGGCTGGAGGTCGTCGAGCGCTGCCGTGAGGACGTCGGTGCGTCGCTGCCACTCCTGTTCGAACTTCCGGCCGGCCGTCTCGGCGGACACCGCCCAGAACTCGCGGGGCGTGGACTGCTGGACGTCGACGAGGCCGTGCTCCTGGAGTTCGTCGGTGGCGTCGTAGACGCGCGTCCGCGGGACGTCCGCGACGTCACTGACGTCTTTCGCGGTGCCGGTGCCGAGGCCGACGAGCGCGACGTACGTGCGCGCGGCGTACGTGCTCAAGCCGAAGGCTTCCAGTTGTTCGATTGCCGCGGAACGGGGGTCGTCGCTTGAATCCGTACTCATGTCGAGACACGCCGTCGCGCGTCGAACCCAGCCACGTGGGTGGCCGGGCCGGCACGCGTGCTAGTGGTTGGGACACAGCGACGACGCGTGCCACCAGAATGGTCGTCCCGTTACGACATAGCCGTTTTGTGATTAAGCGAGTTAACCTCGTATTTTCCGGTCGGTGAGGTCGTCGCTCCGGTCGTAATCTCACGCGCACTTGTTACTGAGTCAGTGACAACAGTTTTTGGGCCCGGTCAGTACCGCGTGAGGCGCGCGTCTGCGGCCGGACGACACGCAGTCACACAGTGAAAACGTGAGCGTCCCAATGCGTGTAGTAACAACGCCTATCAGTCGCGGGACCGAAGTTCTCGGCGACCCCCGGAGGAATCCGGCGCAGGTTGGGACACATGAGTACGAACCACGACCGAGCGGAGGCCGTCGACGTCCTCCAGGAGCTCGGGTTGAAAGAGTACGAGGCGAAGTGCTTCGTGGGGTTGACGCGCCTCTCCACGGGGACGGCGAAACAGCTCAGCGAGATTACTGACGTGCCGCGGACGCGCGTCTACGACGCCATCCGCGTGCTGGAAGCCCAGGGGCTGGTGGAGATACAGCACTCCAGTCCCCAGCAGTTCCGCGCCGTCCCGATGGAGGAGGCGACGGAGACGCTCCGAGACCAGTACGAAGACCGCGTCGAACGCCTGCGGAGCGCGCTCGAGGCCGTCGACCGGGTCGAGGACGGCGAGGAAGACGTCACCCAGGAGGTGTGGACGCTGGCCGGCGAGACGGCCATCTCGAACCGGACGAGGGGGCTCCTGGAGGACGCCGACGAGGAAGTCGTGCTCGTCATCGGTGACGAGGCGGTGTTCACGGCGGAACTCGTCCAGGTGCTCAACGACGTCGGCGGGGACGTCGACTTGCTCGTCGGCGCCGTCACGGAGGCCCTCGAGGAGCGCGTGACGGAGGCCGTCCCGAGCGCGACGACGTACATCTCGGGGCTGGAGTGGCTGCACGGCGACGACGGCGACGACGCCGACGACGAGGCCGCCATCGGCCGCCTCCTGTTGGTCGACCGGTCGACGTTCCTCGTGAGTTCCGTGACGGACTCGTCGGGCGACGAGCAGGCCGTCTTCGGGAGCGGGTTCGGGAACGGCCTGGTCGTCGTCGCGCGCCGCCTATTGTCCCAGGGGCTGTTGCAGGGCCGCGACCCAGGCCAGCGAGCGGGCGACTGACCGCGCGCCGCATTCAGAGTCGCGACTGGAGCGCGACGGCGGCGACGTCGCCGGCGGCCGCGGTGGTCGCCGCGACCCTGTCGAGCGCGCGGCCGACCGGGTACGCCAGGCGCGGGTGATCGTCCTGGAGCGCGCGTTCGCGGTCGCGGCACTCGTCGACGACGCGGCGCTCGGCGTCCAAGACCGGGCGCGGGTCGCCGCCGTTGACCACGGCGTCGGTGGCGTCCTCGACGGCGTCGCGCGCGTCCGCCGCCAGCGAGTCGACGTCGTCGGCGAGCGCGCGCGGCAGGTCGTCGTCGAGGCGGTCGGCGGCGGCAGCGATGTCGAGTGCGTGACTGGCGACGCCGTCGAGTCGCCGCGCCGTCTCGTAGTACCGCGCGAGCTGCTGGCGGTCGACGCCGAGTTTGTCTACTTCCTCGAGGTCGGACAGCGACCGGTTGAAGTGCCGCGTCAGCAGCGCGAACGCGCGGTCGACTTCGTCGCTGCGGTCGCGGACGCGGGCGGCGTCGGCGTCGTCCGCGACGAGCGCGTCGACTGCGGCCGCCTGCATCGACGTGGCGACGAACCGCAGTTGCAAGACCGTCTGGCGGACGGAGACGTCGGCGGCGTCCAGGAGGCCCTCGACGGTGATGCCGTCCGGCCCGGTCTCCGTGACTTCGACGCCGGTGAGCGCGCGCGCCGCCGCCGCGACGGCGCGGCGCTGCTCGGTCGTGAACCGGTCTGCCGGCTCCATCCCGATGCGCTTGAAGCCGGCGGCGTACGCGGCGCGCAGTTGCCGTTCGGCGGCCTCGGGCGTCGACTCCTCGACGGTCACCGTGACCGACGCGAGGTCGCTGGCGTCGCGCTCCCGCCGCCGCACCACCAGCGAGCCGTCGCGGTGCGTGTACAGGTAGACGGGCGCGCCCGCTTCCACGCCGGACTCTTCGGCCCACTCGCGCGGGAGCGAGACCGTGTACGTGCCGCCGCCGACCTGCTGGACTTTCCGTGACTCCATCAGTAGATGAGTGCTGGGTCGTTCTCCGCCGCGTACAGCGTGCGCGCGGCGACGTTCACGGCGTGGTCGGCGACGCGTTCGAGGTCTCGAACCGTCAACAGGACGTGCGAGACGTCGTCGAGGAGGGCTTCGACGTCCCACGCGTCGCTGCCGGCTTCGCGCTCGATGAGGTCGCGGACGACGCGGTGGCTGGCGGCCTGGCAGAGCGCGTCGACGTGGTCGTCGCGGGCGGCGACGTCGAAGCACGCGTCGGCGTCCTGGTCGTCGTAGGCCGCAATCGCGTCCACGAGGAGGGCGCGGGCGTCAGCGGCGATGCCGGCGACGTCGACGGACGCGAGGCGGTCGTCGCGGGCGGCGAGCGCGTACCGCGCGAAGTTCGTCGCGAGGTCGGCGACGCGCTCGAGGTCGGTGAGAATCTTAAAGGACGCCGCGACGAACCGCAGGTCGCCGGCGACGGGTTGCTGGAGCGCGAGCAGGTCGATGCAGTCGCCCTCCAGGTCGAGGTAGCGGTCGTTGACGTCGTCGTCGCCGTCGATGACGTCGCGCGCGAGCGCGTCGTCGCCGTCCTCCAGGGCGGTCAGCGAGTCGTCGAGGCGGGCGACGACGAGGTCGCCCATGTCGCAGACGTCCTCGCGCAGCGCCGCGAGCGCCGCCTGGTAGTCCTCTCGCGGCACGGCAATCACCCGAACTTGCCGGTGACGTAGTCCTCGACGCGCTGGCTCTGGGGCGCCTCGAAAATCTGGTCGGTCTCGCCGTACTCGACGAGTTCGCCGCCCGTGAGGAACACCGCGGTCTGGTCGCTGATGCGGGCGGCCTGCTGCATGTTGTGCGTGACGACGACGACCGTGTAGTCCTCGGCGAGTTCCTCGATGAGGTCTTCGATTTTCGCGGTGGCGATGGGGTCGAGCGCGGACGCGGGTTCGTCCATCAGGAGGACGTCCGGGTCGACGGCGAGCGCCCGCGCGATGCAGAGGCGCTGCTGTTGGCCGCCGGAGAGACCGAGCGCGTTGTCGTCGAGGCGGTCGCTGACCTCGTCCCAGAGCGCGGCGTCCCGCAGGCACCGCTCGACGAGTTCGTCCTCTTTCTGTCGGTCGTCCCGGCCGAGCAGCCGGCTGACGAGGCCGGTGTCGACGTCGCCGTGCTTGCGCGGGCCGTACGCGACGTTGTCCCGGATGGACTTCGGGAACGGGTTCGGCGCCTGGAACACCATGCCGACGCGCTTCCGGAGTTCGACGAGGTTGGTGCCGTCCTGGTAGATTTCCTCGCCGCCGACCCGCACCGACCCCTCGACTGTCGCCGCCTTGATGCGGTCGTTCATCCGGTTGAGGCACCGGAGGAACGTCGACTTCCCGCAGCCGGAGGGCCCGATGAGCGCGGTGACACTCTCCTCGGGGATGTCGATGGAGACGTCCTTGATGGCGTGGTCGTCGCCGTAGTGGACGTTCAAGTCCTCGACGGACACCATCGTGTCGCCGTCGAAGTCGTAGTCCGCCCACTCGTCGCGGAGGGTCTCGTCCGTCTCCCCAGTGGTGGTCTCCGTGGCCTGTGCGTGCTGGTCGTGCGTGGTGGTGTCGGCGTTACTCATTGTACAGTTTCCGTCGGAAGTAGATGCGACTCGCGATGCCGATGGCGTACAGTCCGAGGACGACGACGAGCAACACGAGCGCCGTCCCCCAGCCGAACTCCTGGACGGAGAACGGCGCGCCCTGGCCGGGCAGCCGGCCGGCCGTGATGGACGTGTACAACTGGTAGGGGAGCGCGCTGCCGCGCTCCATGAGCGCGCCGTTCGTGACGAACGGCGGCGACGTGGAGAACTGGAACCGCGACAGCACGTTCGGGTTCCGGTTGGCGAACGGCGACCCGCCGTACACGAGCAACAGCGGCGCCGTCTCGCCGGCGATGCGGCCGACGCCGAGGATGACGCCCGTGATGACGCCGGGCATCGCCGCGGGGAGGACGGCGCTCTTGATGGTCTGCCACTGGGTCACGCCGAGCGCGGCGCTGGCGTCCCGGTACTCGTCGGGGACGGCCTTGAAGGACTCGTAGCTGGTGATGACGACGAGCGGCAGCAGCATGAACCCGAGCACAATCTGGCCGGACAGCAGCGACTTCCCGCCGCCGATGCGCGGCACGAGGAACGCCAGGCCGAACAGCCCGAAGACGATGCTCGGCGTGCTCCAGAGGCCGTTCGTCGCGATTTCGACGACCTGCCGGAACCGCCGGCGTTCCGTGTACTCCGCGAGGAAGATGGCTGCGGCGACGCCGAGCGGCACGGCGAACAGCACCGCGCCGAACACGAGCCACAGCGTCCCGAGGATGGCGGGCGCGAGCCCCGGCACGTCGACGAAGAGGCTCTGGGAGACGTTCGTGACGAACGGCACCTTGACGTCGAGGAACGGTATCGTCCAGTCCGGCAGCGTGACGCCGAACAGGCGTCCCGGGAGGTCGACGTGGCCGTCGAGGCCGACTCGCGCCTGCGTGAGCGCGGTCTCCAGGCCGTTCTTGACGATGAAGCCGACGAGCAGCGCGAGCACGCCGAGCATCCCGGCGACGCTCAGCCGGATGAGGTAGAACGCGCCGCTCTCGCGGCCCTGCGTCCCGAAGCCGGCCTGGGCTTTCGCGGCGCTCCACGACCCGACGAGGGAGGCCGTAATCGTCAACACGGGCACCATCACGGAGCCGACGAAGGTCGCGGACACGCTGCCGGGCGACCACGACCACCCGAGGTCGATAGTCCCGGTCAGGACGAGCGCGCCGACGAACGCGAGGAACAGCGCGGGCGGGAACGTCGACCCGACGTCCTCGCGCGGCACGACGGCCAGCGCCGCCGTCGCCGTGCCGAGCGCGAGCGCGGCGGCGACCCAGCCAGCGGTATCCGCGCCGAACGTCTGTGAGGCGACGAGGCCGCCCGTCACGAAGCCGATGCCGCCGAACAGCACGCCCACGACGAGTCCCGCCGTCGAGGACGGCGTCGCGGACACGTACCCGAGGCGGGACGCGGTGCCGACGCCCGCGATGCCGGCGGCCATCACCACCAGCAGCGCGCCGAACACCGTGAACAGGTCGACGCCGAGCACGGGCGTCTGCTCGCCGACCCACTGGAACAGCACGGTCCAGCTAGCGAGGAACAGGACGGCGCCGAGCGCCATCACGCCCGTTGAGACGTACTCGCGGAGCGTCGTCTCGCGTGCGACGAGCGCGCTCTCGGTGATGGTGCTCATCGGTCACCCCCGTACTTGCTGCGCATGCGCGCCTGAATCACCTGCGCGGTGACGCTCAACGCCAACACCATCACGAACAGGACGACGCCCGCGGCGAACAGCCCCTGGATGTGGCGGCCGCCCGCGTTCCCGCCCTCGAACGCGATGACGGTGGTGAGCGTCTCGCCGACGCCGCCGAACACGTCGTAGACCGGGTCTGGGAACCCCTTCGTGTGCGGAATCATCACGACGGCCGCCATCGTCTCGCCCATCGCGCGGCCGACGCCGAGCAGGACGGCGGCGGAGACGCCGGAGAACGCCGACGGCAGCGTGACGCTCTTCATCGTCTGCCAGTTCGTCGTGCCGACGGCGAGCGCGCCGCTCTTCATCGACTCGGGCACCGTCGAGAGCGCGTCCTCGGCCACCGACACGACGGTCGGCAGCGCCATGATGCCAATCATCACGCCGACGGTGAAGTAGTTCCCAATCGTCGACGTCTGGAACTTCTCGTAGAAGAAGCTGTTCACGATGACGAACCCGATGAAGCCGTACGTAATCGAGGGGATGCCCGCCATCAGCTCGATGCCGGGTTTGACGACTTCGCGGGTGGTGTCGGCCGCGATTTCGCTGATGTAGAGCGCGCCGGCGACGCCCAGAGGCGCGGCGACGGCGGTGGCGATGACGGTGGTTATCATCGTGCCGAGAATCATCGGCGCGAGCGACCACGGCTGGCCCTCGCGGGGCGGCCAGAGCGGTTGCTCCGAGCGGTACAACAGTTCCAGTCCCATCTGGTCGAACGCCGGCCACGCGCGCACGAACAGGAACGCGACGATGAGGCCGAGCACGCCGACGGTGGCGACGGTCATCACGAACGTCAGGCCGCGCGCGAGCGTGGCCTGGTAGCGCAGCCACCCGAGCGCGGTCAGCACGAAGAACAGCGCCACCGGGACGACCGTCCACCGCGAGTGCCGGTAGAACAGGACGAACGCCGCGACCAACGACAGCGCGGTGAGCGCCAGCACGGCGAGCGCGGCGTCCTCGTTCCTCGACCGGTAGTTCTGAAACGTCTCGACGACTGTGGATAGCATCGTGTGGAAAGTCTGTGTGAGTGGTCAGCGCACGGAAATACGGGCCGGAGTGGGTGACAGACGGCCGGCGGCGGCGCGCCGCGTTACTCGTAGTTGCTCGGCGCGACTTTCTCGCGCTGGGTCTGCAGGCGGTCTTGCGGGAGCGCGAAGTAGTTGTTCGACTGCACGAAGAACTGCTGCCCGAAGTCCGAGAGGATGAAGTTGATGAACGCGGCTTCCTTTCGGGACGTGTCCTCCCAGGTGTAGGCGTGCAGGTCGCGGGAGAGCGGGTACTCTTTCGCGCCGAGGTTCTTCCCGTACTCGTAGAGCGTGTCGCCGATTTGGAGGCCGATTGGCGGGACCTGGCCGTCCGGCTGGACGAACGCGAGCGCGAGGTAGGAGATGGCGTTGTCCGCGGTGGCGACGGCTTGCTGGAGTTGCTGGTTCTTCCCGTAGCGCTGGTCGGGGCTGGTGCTGGCGTTCGGGTCGCCGAAGACGTTGTTCCGGAAGGAGGTGGCGGTGCCGGAGTTCTCCGCGCGGCCGAGCACGAGCATCTCCTTGTCGGGGCCGCCGACCTCGCTCCAGTTCGAGATTTCGCCCTTGTAGATGGAGCGCAGTTGCTCGATGTTTATCTGGGAGACGCCGGCGTCCTTGATTTCCTTGGAGACGACTATTGGCTGGCCGTCGACGCCGACGACGTGGTCGACGAACTTCTCCATCTCGGACTCGGGGACGTCCTGACCTTCGAGTTCGGCGGCGGCGGGCGCGCTGGAGTCGCCGATGTCGACGCGGCCCTCCATCACGCCCTCGACGCCGGTGCCGGAGTGGCTGAGCGCGATGCTCACGCGGAACGGCGGCTTCGAGCGCTTGCCCGTGGGTTCGTAGCCGTACAGGCCGGCGAAGTAGTCCGCGAGGCGTTTGTCGGTGCCGTACTGGTCGGCCCACTCCTGGGGCCAGTAGTCCTCGTCGCCGGGTTCGGGGTTGGAGTTCCAGAAGCTCGCGCCCGTGTTCGTGATTGGGAACACCGTCGAGGAGCCGTCGCCCGTGAGGACGCTGGTGTCCATCTGGTTGGACTGGCTGGCCTCGGTAGTCTCCTGGTCGCTCATCGCCTGCGTGGTGGAGGGGGCGGTCGTCTGCGTGCCGTCGCCGCCGTCGTCGGAGTTGTTCCCTCCGGAGCAGCCCGCGAGCGCGGTCGCGCCCGCCGCGCCGGTCGCCGCGATGAATTTCCGCCGCGATACGAGGTCTGACAGCCGGGAGTCGTCTTGCGCCATCACGTGGTCAACGAGCGTCCCCCTACAAGAATCATAATATGATTGATATATAGGGTTGTGAGGAGGTCGTTCGCCTCGGTAGCGGTCAGTCCACCACGTCCGGCTACGTACCACCCAATAGCACTACCGAGACGGGCGCCGCGACGGCCGGCGAGAACTCTGGGACGCACTCCGGTGGAGGGGCCGCAGTCTCTCCGCGACGAAGGGCAGCGGAACGGCGTGAGCGGACGCTGAACGGCGGATTGCGGCCAGCGGACGGCCCACCAGTCACCGAGGCTACATGTATGGTGTGGAATAAAATGCCTGGGCGTGGTACGCCCCCACATGCCCGTGAGGTACCGGGTGGTGTTGCGGTCGACGGAGACGAAGCCGTCCCGGGAGACCCAGGAGAGCGTCCTCCCCGCGATGTCCCAGAAGTTCGGCCAGCGAATCTCCATCAGCGCAGCGGACATCTCGCCCGACGACCGCATGCGCGCCGCGCGCATCGGCACCGTCGACGTCGACGACGCGGACGCGCTCTGCGACGTCTACGAGTACCTCCGCCCGCACAGACTCGTGAAAATCGAGGGCATCAAGACCGACGACGACTCCGGCGTCGTCACGCGGAAAGCCCACCAGGTCAACCACGACGCCGTCGAAGCACGCGACGACGTCACCGTCGTCGGCGCCGTCCACGGCGACCTCATCGTGCGCGTGCACGCCGACGACGCCGCGTGACCGACGGCGCCGCCGCTGTCCGATCGGCCAGACCAGTCGGCCGCGACGGCCGCGCCGCTACGGGGTCGTAAAATACGGAAAAATTCTGTTCTGAGTCGGTGTAAACCGAATTACAGCCGAGTGAGGTTCGTCGCGCGGGGGCCCTTGTCGGCCTCCTCGATGTCGAACTCGACTTCCTGTCCTTCTTCGAGGTCCGGGCCGCCAACGTCCTCCATGTGGAAGAAAACGTCCTCGTCCGCGTCCTCAGTCTCGATGAAACCGTAACCGCCTGTGTCGTTGAAGAAATCAACCGTACCGGTTGCCATTGCAACTCAACGTAGACGCGCTGCCTTAATAACCCTTCCGAGTGCCACCGCCCCACGGGAGGCGTCGACACGGCCCCGGGCGGGACGCGGACGCGTGCCGGACGGCGACGTGAAAGCACGCGAACACAGGAGGCTTTACGCACGCGCCACGTGGACAGCACCGATGAGAGTCTCCACCGGCGTCTCCGGGCTCGACAGCCTCCTCGACGGCGGGCTGCCCGCGCGCCGCCTCTACACGCTGAGCGGGCCGCCCGGCAGCGGCAAGACGACGCTCGCCGCCCAGTACGTCACGGAGGGCGTGAAGAACGGCGAGGACGTGCTGTACGTGACGATGCACGAGACGCGCAACGAACTCGTCGACGACATGGCGAACTACGAGTTCGGGTTCGAGCGCGCCGCCAACGCCGACAACTTCGAGTTCCTGAACCTCACCAGGGAGCGGTCGCGGCGCTCGCTCACCCAGTACGGCCGCGAGTCCGGCCTGTCCTCGCGGCTCGCCTCGATGATTCGCCAGGAGGACTACGACCGCGTCGTCGTCGACTCCACGATGCTGCTCGCGCACTTCGCGGACGACGCCGACGCCGAAGTCACGCACTTCGCCACCGGCCTCAAGCAGACCGACGCCACCGTCCTCCTCGTCTCCGAGATGACCGACCCCACCGCGTACGCGGAAGAACACTACCTCGCGCACGGCGTCATCTTCCTCCACAACTTCCTCGAGGACGGCGGCATGACTCGCGGCGTCCAGCTCGTGAAGATGCGCGGCACGAACATCGACTGCGACATCCGGGACGTCTCCTTCACGGGCGCCGGACTCAACGTCGACCCAGGCCGGAAAGTCCGGCCGCAGTGATGTACGACGACGCCTTCGACCGGGACTGGGACGGCGACGAACTCGACCGCGAGGACGCCATCTGGCGGGCGTACGCGCTCGGCGTCGCGGCGGCGCTCGGCGACCGCAACCCAGAGGAGTACCGCCAGCTGGTCGCCGCGGCGGGCCGGTCGCTCGTCGAGATGGCCTACGACGAGGGGAAGTCCTCGGCGGCGGAACTGGACAGCCAACTGGCGTCCGGCGCCGCGGACATCGACCCCTCGGAGTTCCCGTCCCGCGAGCGCGCCGTCTGGTCGAAACTCATCACGTACCGGCAGGAGGGCGGCGGCGACATCACCGTCACCAGCGACGGCGACCGCATGTCGCTCCCGGAGTTCCTGGAGCACGTGGACGTCAGCGCGCTCGACCGCGACGACCTCGAACGCCTCCGCCTGCCGGAGTTCCTCTCCCGGAA
>JBDGQF010000194.1:0-18647 GCA_042219255.1 Halobacterium sp.
CGAGCGCCGGCACCGACCTGGTCGCGTCCGTCACGGGCGCCGTGGAGACTGTCGCGGACGCCAGCGACGTCGCCGCCGTCGGCACACTCGTGAACGACTACCTGGCGGCGTGGGAGGGCGCCGGGCCGACGACGGTGTACGTCGACGACGTCGCGACGCTCCTCGACCACGTCGCGCCCGAGACGGCGTTCCGGTTCCTGCACGCGCTCGCGTCGCGGGCGTCAGCGGCGGACGCACGCCTCGTCGTCGGGTTCGACACCGACCGCCAGCCGCCACACGTCGCGCGGACGTTCAGCGAACTGTTCGACGACGTCCGCGAGGGCGCCTGACGCGACCACCACGACGCTCCCTCTCCCCTCGCTCCTCTATCGTTCTCACTGCTCGGTTCTGGACGCCGTCGAACCCCGCTGTCAGGCCTACAGCCAGTCCTCGTACCGGAAGTACACGAGGAGGATGGCGGCCATCGCGCCCAAGCCGAGCATCACCGCCGGATAGCCGTACGTCCACTCGAGTTCCGGCATGTTCAGCGGGCTGTCCGCGAAGTTCATGCCGTAGACGCCGGCGACGAACGTCAACGGGAGGATGATGGTGGCGACGACGGTGAGCTTCTTCATCACGTCGTTCGTGGACATCGACAGCGCGTTCAGGTAGATGTCGCGCGCGCCGCTCGTCAGGTCGCGGTACGTCTCCACGAGGTCGACGAGCTGGACGAGGTGGTCGTAGACGTCCCGGTAGTACTTCTCCGTGTCCTCGCTGACCTGCTCGGGGTCGCCGCGCGCGAGCACGCCGACGGCGTCCCGGGTCGGCCACAGCAGCCGCCGCACGGACAGCAGGTCGCGGCGCAGGTCGTTGATGCGTTCGAGGACATCGTCGCCGGTGGCGTCCATCACTTCGTCCTCGACGGCCTCGATGTCGTCCTCGATGGCGTCCAGAATCGAGAAGTAGTCGTCGACGACGCCGTCGATGCAGCGGTACGCGGTGAAGTCCGCGCCCCGCGAGGCGAGCCGCGGCTCCTCGCGGCCGACGCGCTCCCAGACCGCGTCGAGCGCCTCGATGCGCTCCGGTTCCACCGTCACCAGCCAGTCGTCCCCGAGGAAGAACACGGCCTGGAGCACGCGCAGTTCCTCCGCGAACGCGACGTCGCCCCGGCGGAGCGTCGCGTCCTTCACGACGACGAACGTGTGGCCGTCGTACTCCTCGACTTTCGGGCGGACGTCCCCGAGCACGTCCTCGACTTCCAGCGCGTGAATGTCGTAGGCGGCGGCGATGTCGTCCATCTCGCCCTCGTCGGGGTCGACGACGCGCACCCACGTCGTCCCCGCGGCGTCCTGCGCGGCGGTCGGGTCGTCGTACTCGTCGCACCCGCCGTCGCCGTAGACGAGCGTGTCGACGGTCACGACTCCACCTCGACGCCGGTGGTGATGCTCAACAGCGTGATGCCGACGATGACGGCGGTGACGCTGAACGCGCGCCCGGGGTAGGGGGTGGCGACGCCGGCGGCGTACCCCGCGAGGCCGAGTCCGGTCGCCGCCAGGCCGGCCGCTCGCAGCCAGTGCATGCTCGGGTCGTCGCGGCCGCGCGACAAAAATGCGACCCCGGTCGCTGTGCGCGCCCCCTAGTCCCCTTATTGGAGGCGTTCGCCCTGGTAGGAGCCGTCGTACGTGCCCTCGTGGTCGGCGTCCGCGAGGACGAGCTGGGCGACGCGCGCCCCCTTCTCCAGTTCCACGTCGTGGTGGACTTCCAGGAGGCCTTCGCCCTTCCCCGTGTAGCCGGCGTCCCAGACGGCGGTGTTCAGCATGCAGGAGTTCCGCATGAGCGACGACCGCGGGTAGAGGAAGCCGACGTGGTCGTCGGGAATGGAGATGGTCTCGGCGTACTGGAGGATGTAGCCGCCCGGCGACAGGGAGAACGTGGCGGTGCCGTCGCTGGCGTCTGGTTGCACCGGTTCGCGCTCGCCGATGGTCTTCCCGTCGGTGGTGATGCGGCCGGTGCCGCGCTGTTCGAGGACGGCCTCGACGGTGAGGTCGACGCCGTTCGGCTGGACCTGTGCTTCCGTGACTGGTTCGACGTGGTCGGCGACGAACGCCCCGCTCGCGTACATTGCCAGGGGAGTCACCCTCGCCGAGTAATGGTCTGTCGGTTCCACACTGTCGGCGCTCCACCGCGGTCGAGTCAGACTGTTCACACCTACAACTCGAATAAACTCAAAGCTAGTTAGATATAATTTCTACTAACTGACTAGGAAAATTTTAAGTCTAAAACACCGGATGCTAGGCGTGGTATGTCTGACAATACCAACCTGACGCGGCGTAGTTTCCTGGGGGCGACGGCGGCCGGGACCGTAGCGATGGTCGGTGCGGCCTCCGCGACACCCGGCAACGGCAACGGGAACGGCAACGGCCCAGACCGACGCGAGTACATCGTCGGCGTCTCCGGCACCGAGGACGACCCGAAGGGGTACGTCAAGCAGTTCCTCAAGGGACGCGAGGAAGCGACGCAGGCCAACGACACCCTGAACACGGTGGTCGTCGGCCTGCCCGAGAACGCGGCCGAACCCGCCCACGAGAACTTCCGGAGCCGGCTCGCGTCCGCTGACGCCGTGAAGTACGTCGAGGAGAACGTCGAACTGCAGGCGCAGGTCGCGCCCAACGACCCGCGGTACGGCGACCAGTACGCCGACCAGCAAGTGAACGCCCCGGAGGCGTGGGACGTCACGTTCGGTGACGCGAACGTCACCATCGGCGTCGTCGACCAGGGCGTCAAGTACGACCACCCCGACCTCGACGGCAACATGGACGGGTCGGTGTCGAACTACGGCCGGGACTTCGTCGACGACGACGGCGACCCGTATCCGGACGTCCTCAGCGACGAGTACCACGGCACGCACGTCGGCGGCATCTCCGCCGCGGAAGTCGACAACGGCGAGGGCGTCACCGGCATCGGGAACTCCAGCGTGCTCTCCGGGCGCGCGCTCTCCGAGCAGGGCTCCGGGTCGACGGCGGACATCGCGGACGCCGTGACGTGGGCGGCCGACCAGGGCGCCGACGTCATCAACCTCTCGCTGGGCGGCGGCGGCTACACTGACACGATGAAGAACGCCGTCTCGTACGCCACCGACAACGGGTCGCTGGTCGTCGCCGCGGCGGGCAACGACGGCCAGGGCTCCGTCTCCTACCCGGCCGCGTACAGCGAGTGCCTCGCCGTGAGCGCGCTCGACCCCGACGAGACGCTGGCGTCGTACTCGAACTACGGCAGCGAAATCGAACTCGCGGCGCCCGGCACGAACGTCCTCTCGACGTGGACGGACGACGGCTACGACAAGATTTCCGGCACGTCGATGGCGACGCCGGTCGTCGCGGGCGTCGCCGGCCTCGCGCTCGCGGAGTACGATCTCACGAACGCGGAACTCCGCAGCCACCTGAAGGCGACGGCCGTCGACGTCGGACTCTCCACCGACAAACAGGGCTCCGGCCGCGTCGACGCCGGGAACGCCCTCACCACCACGCCCGGCTCGGGCGGCGGCGGTGGTGGCGGTGGCGGTGGCGGCGGGTCGACGTCGACCACGGTGTCGGACTCGCTGTCCGGCTACTGGGACAGCAACTGCTGGACGTACGGCTTCGAGTACAGCAGTCCGAGCAAGATAGTCCTCGAACTCGACGGACCGTCGGACGCCGACTTCGACCTCTACGCGAACACGGGCGTCGACGCCTGCCCGACCACGTCGGACTACGACTACCGCTCGTGGACGACGGACTCCCAGGAGACCATCACTATCGACAGCCCCGACACCTCGACTGACCTCCACGCGCTCGTCGACTCCTACAGCGGCAGCGGCAGTTACACGCTGACCATCACGGAGTACGAGTAGTCCGTCCGCCACACCAACGCACCGCAGCACCGTCCTCGTCCCCGTCTCTGGCCCCACGCTCCCTCCCCGCGCGGCGTGCCACGTGAACACGCCTCAATTAAGGACTTAGCCCGTGTAATAGGGAAACACGCCAATCCTGAAACACGCGGGATTTATAATCGTTGAAGGTGCATCTTCGGACGCTATGGGACAGACGCTCACGGAGAAAATCCTCGACGACCACCTCGTCGAGGGCGAACTCGAACCCGGTGAGGAAATCGGGATCGAGATCGACCAGACGCTCTCCCAGGACACCACTGGGACGATGGTCTGGCTGCAGTTCGAAGCGCTCGAAATGGACGAGGTCCAGACGGAGCTCGCAGCGCAGTACTGCGACCACCAGACCTACCAGTTCGACTTCAAGAACACCGACGACCACCGCTTCCTGCGCTCGGCGGCCGGCACGTACGGGGCCTACTTCTCTCGCCCCGGGAACGGCATCTGCCACAACGTGCACAAGGAGAACTTCGCCGCGCCCGGCAAGACGCTCCTCGGCTCCGACAGCCACACGCCGACCCCCGGCGGTCTCGGCCAGCTCGCAATCGGCGCTGGCGGCATCGACATCGCCGTCGCGATGGGCGGCGGCCCCTACTACGTCGAGATGCCGGAAGTCGTCAACGTCCGCCTGGAAGGCGAGCTTCCGGAGTGGGCGACCGCGAAGGACGTCATCCTCGAGCTCCTCCGTCGCCTGTCCGTGAAGGGCGGCGTCGGCAAAGTGCTCGAATACACGGGCCCGGGCGTGGAGACGCTCTCCATCCCCGAGCGCACCACCATCACGAACATGGGCACCGAACTCGGCGCCACCTCCAGCATCTTCCCGACCGACGAGAAGACCGAGGAGTGGCTCGCCGAGTTCGACCGCGAGGACGAGTTCGTCGACCTCAGCCCGGACGAGGACGCCGAGTACGCCGACGAAATCGTCGTCGACCTCTCCGACCTCGAACCGCTCATCGCGAAGCCGTCGATGCCCGACAACGTCGTGCCCGTCCGCGAAGTCGCGGGCGAGCAGGTCGAACAGGTCGTCGTCGGCTCCTGCACGAACGGCGCCTATGAGGACATCCTGCCCGCGGCGAAGATGCTCGAAGGCCGCCAGATTAACGCCGGCACCGAGATGATTGTCGCGCCCGGCAGCAAGCAGGCGTCCGAGATGCTCGCCCGCGAGGGCTGGACCGCGGAGATGATGGCGGCCGGCGTCAACTTCTCCGAGGCCACCTGTGGCGCGTGCATCGGCATCGGTCACGTGCCCGCCTCTGATTCCGTCTCGCTGCGGACGTTCAACCGGAACTTCGAGGGCCGCTCCGGCATCGAGGACGACTCCGTCTACCTCTGCTCGCCGGAAGTCGCGGCGGCGGCCGCCCTCAAGGGCGAAATCGTCGACCCGCGCGACCTCGCCGACGAACTCGGCGACCTCGAAGACCCCGGCTTCGAGATGGGGACCTCGTACACCGCCGGCTACGGCGAGGGCGACGTCGACATCATCACGCCCGAGGAAGCCATCGACGACGAACTCATCAAGGGCCCGAACATCTCCAGCGTGCCGGTCAAAGACCCCATCGACGAGGACGTCTCCGGTGAGACCCTCCTGAAGATGGGCGACAACATCACGACCGACCACATCATCCCGGCGACCTCGGACATCCTGAAGTTCCGCTCGAACATCGAGCGGCTCTCCGAGTTCACGCTCTCGCGCATCGACGACACGTTCGCCGAGCGCGCAAAGGCCGCGGACAGCGGCGTGCTCGTGGCCGGCGAGAACTACGGCCAGGGTTCGTCCCGCGAGCACGCGGCGATGTGCCCGATGTTCCTCGGCGTGGAGGCCGTCCTCGCGCAGAGTTTCGCCCGCATCCACAAGGCGAACCTCTTCAACTTCGGCATCATCCCGCTGAACATCGACGAGGACACCTACGAGCGCATCGAGGAGGGCGACGACGTCGAAATCGTCGACGACGCCCGCGCGGGTGTCGAGTCCGGCCAGGAGGAGTTCACGATTCGCGTGAACGACGACTGGGAGGCGACCGCCACCCTCGACGCGTCCGAGCGCGAGCGCCGCACGCTCGCCGCCGGCGGGAAGCTCTCGCTGACGAAGCAGCGCCACGGCGACAGTGGCGCCGCGAGCCCCGCCGACGACTGACGCAGCCGTTCTCTCTACCCGGTTTTTCTTTCGTGACGCCGCACAGCCAACGGTGTCGCGGCCGTTGTGGCGAGCGGTAGTCAGTGGGCGGCCGCGGCCGTTGTGGCGAGCGGTGGTCGGCGGGCGGCCGTAGCTCATTTACCGGCGTTTCCCATACGTGGGGGCGTGACGACCGCCGCGCCGCCCGCGTCCGGGACGTCCATCCGGCAGGCGACCCGCGCGGACCTGCTGGACGTGTTCCGCATCGAGAAACAGGTGTTCGACCAGCCGTGGCCGTACTCGGCGTTCGAGCGCCAGGTCGGGTCGCCGTCGTTCCTCGTCAGCGAGGCGTCCGGCCTGGTGGACGGCACCGGCCGCATCACGGGGTACGTGGTCGCGGACACGATTCCGAACCACCAGCGGCCGCTCGGGCACGTGAAAGACATCGCGGTGCGGCCGACGGCGCGCGGCGACGGCGTCGGCCAGGCGCTGCTGGAGCGCGCGCTCGGCGCGCTCGCGCGGCGCGGCGCGCGCTCCGTGAAACTCGAGGTCAGGGAGAGCAACGACGCCGCCATCTCGCTGTACGAGAAGTTCGGGTTCGAGTACCTCCGGACGCTCCCGCAGTACTACACGGACGGCGAGGACGCGTACGTGCTCGTGACCACCCTCGGCGACCGTGACGCGTTTTAACGGGTAGGCCCACCGTCCACGCATGGGCTACGAGTGTCCGGTCTGCGGCGCCGAGGAGGCGGACGGCGAACACCTCGCGAACCACCTGGCGTTCACGGCGCTCGTGCGCGGCGGCGACCACGAGGCGTTCCTGGACGAGCACGTGCCGGACTGGGAGGAGCGCGACCCGGAGTCGCTGGCGCCGGACGTGACGCCGCACGCCACGGAGACGGACGCGGAACCGGTCAGCGAGCCGCACGGCCACCACGGGCACGGCCACGACCACGAGATGCCCGCAGTCGAACGCGCCGGCCAGGCCGACCTTTCGGGTGAGGCCGCCGCAGTCCTCGAAGAAGCCCAGGAACTCACGGAAGCGATGCTCGACTCGGACGTCGCGAGTCCGGAGCCAGCGGACGCGGACGGGGATGGTGACACGGACGATGCCAGCGACGCGGACGGCGGTGCGGACGCGGACTCCGAAACCGAGTAGGGCGTGGACGCCCCGGATACGCGTATGACGGAGACACGCGGACTGCTCGCGCCCCAGACCGAACGCGACGTGCGCGAGCGCTTCGAGTCGGTGGGGCCGGCGGCACAGACGGTGACCCGGGAGGTCGCTCGCGCGATGGAGCTCTCGAAGGAGGAGTACGACGAGCGCGTCACCAGCGACGTCGTCGGCACCGCGCGCGAGGCGCTGTTCGCGTCCCTGCTGGAAGTCTCGGTCGGCACGTACGACGAGTTCGAGGCCGCGCGCGGGGACTACCCGGACGCCGACGTCTACGAGAACGGCAACCCCGAAGTGGAGAACGCGGCCTGGCACTACGTCCCGTTCGCGGACGCGCTCGTCGCCACGACGTTCCAGGACGAACCGGACGCGGCGGTCGCGACGCTGCGCCGCATCGCGTTCGCGCGCTTCTACGAACCAGTCCTCTGAGCCGCCGGCTACCGCGACACCTGATAGTCCGGACAGCACTCCTCGAAGTCGGCTTCCGGCGCCGAACACTGCCCAGTGCAGGGGTGGTCGATGTACTGCTTGAGCGCCATCGCGGCGTCCTCGGACAGCGACTCGCCGATGGACTCGCTGTCCAGGTCGTCGAGGCCGAGGTCGGATTCCGCGAAGTTCTCGACGAGGCAGCGCTTCCACATGAGTTCGCGCGTCAGCGACTCGCCGTCGTCGGTGAGGGTCGCGCCCTCGTAGCGCTCGTAGTCCACGAGGCCGCGGTCGGCGAACGACGCGAACCGCTCGGTGACGGTGGCGGGGTCGACGCCGAGCAGGTCGGCGACCTCGCCGGTCTTCGCGCGCCGGCCCTCGCGGGCGGACACGAGCAGGACTGCGGACAGGTATCGGCCGCCGCTCTCGGAGAGCGCGCCCCCACTCATTTCGTGCGCACGTCGGTTCCTCGGAGGGAAAAGGCTGTTCCCGTTCGTCGGCCGCTAACGCCGCCGTCGCGGGCGACTGGCCGAATCCCGTGGTGTCTTTGTCCGTGGCGTCGAAGCCGCCGGTATGCGCGACCACGACTGGCCGGTCGTCGAGTCGGTGACCGAGTACGATACGCCCTGGTACGAGGGCGGCTACGACCGCGTCGAACAGCCGGACGGCTCCCTGAAGGACTACTACTGGGCGTCCCTGCCGCCAGCGGTGGTCGTCGTCGCGGTGGACGACGGAGACGTGATTTTCGTCGACCAGTACCGCCCCACCATCCGCGAGCAGTGCCTGGAACTCGTCGCGGGCATCGTCGAACGCGTGGACGAACGGAGTGATGCAACGGGCGGGGCGAGCGGCACCGCCACGAGCCAGTCTTCAGAGGGGTCGGCCGCCGTCGCGCCGAGCGACGACCGCGAGTCCTACGTCGCGGCGGGCCGCCGCGAACTCCGCGAGGAGACCGGCTACGAGGCCGACGACGTCCACTTCGTCGAGGAGTTCTGGACGGCGACGGGCGTCCTCCGGCACCGGCGCGGCATCGTGTTCGCGGACGGCCTCACCGAGGTGGGCAGCGACCTGGACGACAACGAGTTCCTGTCCGTCGAGCGCGTCCCCGTCGAGGACGCGCTGACGGTGGCGCGCGCGCCGCCCGCCAACGACGCCACTATCGAGGGACTGTTGCTCGCGCAGGCGGACGGCTACCTCTAGACCTGGTTACTGGCGGACTGCCGCGTCCAGGACTGGGTGTCGGTGGTCGCGGTCGCGGTCGGTGTCGCTCTCGCGCGGGTCGCCCATCGGCGTCCGGACGCTGTCGCCTGGCATGTGTACGACTACCACGCGCAGCGACTTCCGTGTTGGGGCGAGTGCGCCGACCGCAAGCCCTACGCCGACACGGGCCCAGGATTCGGGCATGGACGGCGAGATTTCCGCCGACGAACTGCAGTCCCTCCTCGACGACGGCGCGGACGTCCGCGTCGTCGACATCCGGACGCGCGCCGCGTTCGAGCGCGGCCACATCCCCGGCAGCGAGTGCATCCCGTTCCGGGAACTCCCCCAGTCAGTCGACCGACTCGAGGGCGCCGACCGCGTCGTCACGGTCTGCCCGCACGGACAGGCCAGCGTACAGGCCGCCAACCTCGTGCAGTCCTACGAGGGACTCGCCGACGACGCGCGCGTCGAGAGCCTCGCCGGCGGCATCACCGGCTGGGACGGCGATGTCGAGACCACGCACGACGAGGACGAAACTACGGACTCCGCGCCCGACGCCCCCTTCTAAGCACACGCACCGACGCACTCGCTGCGCGGTCGCTCCGACTGCGACGGCCGCCGCTCACGCCGCTCCGTAGCGCTGCCGCTAGCGGGAATCCGGTCGCTGCCACCGGAGCGCCGTGACTACCAGCAGTCCGGTCGCTGCACCGGGGCGCCGGCCGCGGCGCTCCCGGCGTAGTCAGGAGAGGAGAACCGTGGGGTCGACGTGCAGGTCAGGCGACGTTGAAGCCCTTGTCGCGGAGGAAGTCCTCCACGCGTCCCGAGTGGTTGCCCTGGAGTTCGATTTCGCCGTCCTCGACGGTGCCGCCGCAGGCGAACTTCGACTTCAGGTCCGACGACAGACTGTCGAGGTCGACGTCGTTCGGGTCGAATCCTTCGATAACGGTAACTTCCTTTCCGTAGCGTCGCTCGTCGATGCGGATTTCGATTTGCTGGGACTCTTTGGCGACGTCCTCGCAGACGCAGAGTTCCTCGGGCAACCCGCACGTCGAGCACACCTCAGACATTACACGTGTGGATACGAAATCCGCCTATTAAACACTATCGCCGGGGCCCGGGGAGGCGGCTGTATTCGGTTGCCAGCGACCGCGCGAGGCGTTTCGCTTCCGCGGCGTCCTCGCCGTCCACGCGGCCCGCGTACCGGGCGCGCTCCCGCAGGTCGGCGACGCGGCGCTCGCGGTCGTCCGCGCGCACGTCTGCGACGAACTCCCGCACTGTCTCGCCCGGGTTGCGTTCGCGGTAGCGCTTCTCCATCACGTACTCCACGCGCTCGAACGCCGCCTCGACTTCCTCGCGGGGGTCGCCGCCCGGCAGCCACCGCAGCCAGAGCGCGCGGTACGCGCGGTCGACGGCGCCAGTGTACCTCGCGCCCGCCGCAAGGCCGACGACGAGCACGCCCCAGACCGCGAGCGTGGACAGCGGCGGAATCTCGCGGCCGCCGTCGCCGCCGTCGCTCCCACCGCCCGGGCCGCCGGGCGCCGCCTGCACGCCCGGCGCGGTGATGTTCGCGACGTCCCCTGCAGTGGTCGTGTTGCTGATGCCGCCGACGCCGTACTCCGAGCGCGCGCTCGGCGCGCCCGTCCCGGTCGCCGGGTCCGTGGTGCCGTTGTCGAGCGTCTGCGTCTGCGGCGGCGTCCACGTGCCGTCCTCGCTGCCCGCCGCGTCGACGCCGCTGACGCCGCTCTCGCGCGCCTCGGTCACGCGCTCCTGTTCGGCGCTCGCGCGGTCGGTGCCCGGTGTCGGGTCGAACTTCACCCAGCCGCGGTCGGCGATGTACACTTCCACCCACGCGTGCGAGTCGACGCCGCGCACGACCCACGTGTCCTCGCTGACGCGCTGGCCGGGCGTGTAGCCGGTGACGAACCGCGCGGGCACGCCCTGCGAGCGCAACATCACCACCATCGAACTCGCGAAGTACGTGCAGTAGCCCGGGCCGTCACCGAGCACGAACTCGTTGACGAGGTTGCCGTCCGGGTCGGGCGCGTTCAGCGAGTACTCCTTGTTCGCTTCCAGCCACCGCTCGATTGCGGCGGCCTTCTGGTAGGGCGATTCGGCGTCCGCCGTCAGCGACGACGCCAGGTCGACGACCCTGCTGTCCGTCGTGTCCGGCACCTGGAGGTACGTGTCCGCGATGCGGTCTGGGACCTCGCCCGTGGCGTCCGCGAGCGACGCCCTGTCCGCGACCGGGCCGCGACTCGTCACCTCGTAGGTGTCGCCCTCGTACAGCGTCGGCCCGGACGTCAGGAGGCCGCCCGCCGTGATGTCGGCGTCGATGCCATCGACGGTCTGGGGCACGGGCGCGGACGGAATCACGTCCAGCGTGCGCTTGATTGTGAACCGCTGCTGGACGCGGTCGCCGGTCGGCGGTGGCGAGTCTATCGCGCCGACGTCGCCAGACCGCACCCAGCCGTCGCCCGTGAACCGGTCGTAGGCCGCGACCCGGTAGTAGGACTCGCGGTTGGACTCCACGACGAACTGCACCTGTGGGTCGAGTCGCAGACTGCCGCCGACGCCGACGTAGCCGTCCGCGCTCACGAGACTGCCCGCCGTCGTCGTCGAGGACGCGGGGACGAGCGGCGACCGCCCGCCCGGCACCGCCGTCACGGTCGCCGACCCGACAATCATCACCGCGAGCACGACCGCCAACACCTGGGTCTGGCGTGCGCTCGCCCGGTGGGCGGCAAGCGTCGCGAACCCGACGGCGCCCGCCGCCGCGAGTACGCCGACGAGCGTCGTCGTCGTGGTGCTGTCCCCGGTCAACACGAAGAACCCGAGCGCGAGCGCGGCGATGCCGGCGGCGCGCGGGTACTGCCGGCGGAACGCGAAGTACGCCGCGAGGAACGTCGGCGCGGGCGCGACCGCAATCGCCCACGCGCCCGCCGCCGGCATCCGCAGCACCGAGTAGCCGGTGAGGAGCGCGAGCGTGTCCATCACGAACCGCGTCGGAGACATCGCCTCGAAGTACGCGGGCGGCACGACCGACAGGTAGAGGCCGAGTCCGGCCGCGAGCAGGACGGCGGACAGTGCGACGGCGTACTTCCACTGGAGCGCGCGCAGGACGCCGGCGAGCACGACGGCGCCGGCGACCACGCCCACGAACAGCGACCGGTCGTCGACGCGCGGCACCACGTCCACGACCGTCACCACGTCGTACAGCACGGTGAGGTAGGCGGCGACGACGATGGCGATGCACGCGCCGGCGGCGACGTCCTGCGCGCTCACGCGCCAGCGGCGGCCGCGCGCGGCGACGAAGTCGCGGACGTCCGCGACGCTCATGCTGTCACCTCCGGCGCTGCCGCGCGCCGGCCACTCGACTGTCCGCTGCGGGCGTCCCGGCCGACGAACTCCTCGTACCGGTGGTCGTCGCCGTCGATGCTCACCGTGACGTGCTCGCCGCTCTCCGGCGCGTGCACGAAGATTTCGGCGTCGTCGCGGCGGTGCTGGCGGAGTTTCCCGCGCTCGAACTCCGCGAGCGCGGCGAGCACGCGGCGGCGGTGCGGGTCGCCGTGCGCCGGGTCGATAGTGCCCGACGGCGTCGACACGCCCACGGCGATGCCGGCGTCGAGGAGGTAGGCGGCGATGCTCGCGGCGGCCTCCGCCACGGAGTCCTCGCGCGGCCCCAGCGCCTCCACCGCTATCGTCACGCGGTCGGTCGCGCCCTCGCCGGCGTACTCGGTGACGGCGAGGCCGTTCGGGTGTTTCGCGGACGCCTTCCAGTTGACGTCCCGGAGCGGGTCGCCGCGCTCGTACTCGCGGACGCCCGCGAACTGCTCGCGCTCGTCCGTGATACCGACGTAGCCCGTGAGCAGCGCCGCGGTGTCCCCGAGCTCGTGGACGCGCGGGAACACGGTCACGCGCTGCGGGTCGCCGACGGCGAACGACACCGTCCACAGGCCGAAGGGGTCGGTCGCCTCCACGAAACACGGCCCGACGGCGTGCACGCCGCGGGACGCCAGTTCCACGTCGTAGGACAGCTCGCGGCCGTCCGTCTCCGTGTGGAGGACGCTGTCCCCGCGCAGCCCGCTCGCGAGTTTGTCCCGCACCGTCGCCGGATACGACCGCGGCGCGTCCACGCGCAAGTCCACGGTCCGCCAGTCGCCCTGGTGGCCTTCACGCGGCGTCACGCGGTTGGCTGTCGGCACCGGGAACGACTGCACGTACGCGTAGGTCGCGGCGAGCAGGACGGCCGCCGGGACGACGACGGCGTTCAGACTCCGGCCGCCGAACGCGTACCCGAGCACGACGCCGAGGAGGGCGGCCGCGAGCACTGCCTGCCCGCGGCGCGTGAGCGTCGTCATCGTCCTACTCCGGACTGACCGTGTCCAGCGCCCGCTGCACGAGCGTGCGCGCGGGTTCGCCGCCGAGCGTCCCGCCCGCCTCCGTCCGGATGCGGTGGGAGAGCACGCACTCGGCTTCCGCCTGGACGTCGTCCGGTATCACGTAGTCGCGGCCGTCGAGCACGGCGCGGCCCTGCGCGGCCTGCAACAGGGAAATCGACCCGCGCGGGCTCACGCCCAGGGCCGCGTGGTCGCGCGTGTACCGCGCGAGCTCCGTGACGTACTCCTTGACGGGGCGCGCGACGTCGACGCCGGCCGTGGCGGCGCGGGCGCGCTGGAGGTCTTCGACGCCCGCCACCGCCTCGATGTCGTCGATTGGGTGGCCGCCCACGACGCGGTCGAGGACGTTCACTTCCTCGTCGCGGCCCGGATACCCGAGCTGGAGTTTCTTCATGAACCGGTCGAGCTCCGCGACCGGGAGTTCGTACGTGCGGTCGCGCTCGACGGCGTTCTGCGTCGCGATGACCACGAACGGGTCTGGGAGGGCGCGCGTGTCGCCGTCCGCGGTCACTTGCTCTTCCTCCATCGCTTCCAGGAGCGCCGACTGCGTCTTCGGCGGCGCGCGGTTGATTTCGTCCGCGAGCAGGACGTTCGCGAACACCGGCCCGGGCTGGAACTCGAACTCCCGGGACTTCTCGTTGAACACGTTCACGCCCGTCACGTCGGTGGGGAGGAGGTCTGGCGTGAACTGGACGCGCTGGAAGTCGCCGTCGAACGACCGCGCGACCGACCGCGCGAGCATCGTCTTCCCGACGCCCGGCACGTCCTCCAGGAGGACGTGGCCGCCACCGAGGACGGCCGTGAGGACGTGCTCGACGGCGTCGTGCTTGTCGACGATTACCGTCTCGATGTTCTCGACCACGCGGGCAGCGAGGTCGCTCGCTTCCGTGACCGGCATCGGGGCGGCTGCTGGGTCCGTCCGCGGGTCCGCGACGGCTTGGGTATCGTGTGCATCTGTCATAGTGGGGAACCGGCCGGCAGTACTCGGCTGTCGAACGGTAGGGGAGGAGACACTTGTATGTTTATTGGTCACACGCGACCTCGCCGCTACGTCACCACGGCTTGCAGGCCGTACAGACCCGCTCGCCCGCCTCCTCCCAGAGCCGTCCCGCGGCCTCGCCGCACGACGCACACTCCAGTCCGTCGCCCGCCCACGAACTCGTCACCGGCGCCAGCGCGACGACGTCGTCACTGTCGCCGTCCACTGACTCGTCGCTGCCAGTCGCTGCCTCACTGGCACCAGCCGCCGACCCGTCGTCCTCTGCGCTGTCATCGCCCGCCTCGGCCGCGAACGCGTCGAGTGTCGCCTCTTCTGGCACGTCCCCGCGTTGTGGCGCCACCGACATAATCGTCCCGGAGGACTGAAGGGACCAGCCACCAGACGACCGCACATGGTCTGGATACTCGAAGACCCGGTCTCGATGGTGGAGAACCTCCTGACGGCCGCCTCGACCGACCCGATTTCCGCGCTGCTCGTCGCGCTCGGCGGACTGTTCGTCGTCGCCGCCTCCGGCGCCCTCGGCGTGCTCGCCGTCGGCGCGTTCTTCGAGGCCATCGTCCCGGACACCGCGACGCAGCGCCAGCGCCGCCAGCGGACGTAATCAGACGCCCGCGCGGTCGAACGCGTCCGACAGCAACTCGATTGCCGTCGTCTGGTCTGGCCCGAGCGGCGACGCCGCGACCACGCTGTCCACGTGCTCGCCGACCGCCGCCAACTGGTCGGCGACGTCCTCGGGGCCGCCCGCGATGCAGAACGCGTCCAGCATCCGGTCGGACACCAACTCGAACGCGGCCGAGAACTCGCCCGCCTCGATTCTCTCGCCGATTTCGCCCGCCAACTCCGCGTCCACGCCGTGCCGGTCGAGCACCGGTGGCGCCGCGCCCGCCGCGATGAACGCCACCGGCGGCCGCGCCGCCGCCAGCGCCGCGTCCGCGTCCTCGGCTATCGACACGGACGCGAACGCCGCCACGTCCAACTCCGTGTCCACGACTCTGTCCTCGCGGCCCTCCGCCACCCGGTCGGCCGCCCACGACAGGTCGCGCTCGTGACTCCCGTTCACCAGCACGCCGTCCGCGTGCTTGCCCGCCATCCGCAGCATGTGCGGGCCCTGCGCGCCCACGTACACCGGCACGTCGCCGACGTCGTAGTTCAGGCCCGCGTCCCGCGCGACGAACGTCCCGTCGTGGTCGACGCGCTCCCCGTCCCACAAGTCCTGTGCGACCTTCATCGCCTCCAGGACGCGCCGCAGCGGCCGGTCGCGCTCCACGCCCAGGTTCTTCAGCGTCGACGCGTCCCCCGCTCCGAGGCCGAGGACGGCGCGTTCGCCGCTCACTTCGTCCAGCGTCCCCACCTGGGACGCCAACTTCACCGGATGCGTATCGTAGGGGTTCGCGACGCCAGGCCCGAGCAGGACGTCCTCTGTGGCCGCCGCAGCCCTGTCCAGCGCCACGAACGGGTCGCGGTTGTTGTAGTGACACGACGCGAACACCGCGTCGAACCCCTCGCGTTCGGCGCGCTCGGCCAGCGATGCCACCTCAGAGACCGGAATCTCGGGCGTCAACTCAATCCCGCGCATACTCCCACCCCCGGAGCGCCTGCCGCACGAAATCACCCTCGACCTCCCGGTACAGTTCCTCGCTGCCGTCGTGGTCGCCGAACTCGAAGTCCCGCACCACGACCACCGGCGTCCCGCCGTCCCCCTCGCCCGAGACCAGGTTCGCGGCCGCCGCCAGTTCGTCCACGACGCTCTCCACGGTCACCGCCAACTCGTGGCCGTCCCGGTCGGTCTCCCCGCGCCAATCACGCGACGCCGGCATCCCCGCCCACCCGAGCGCCACGCCGCGCTGGCCGTGCCGGAACGGCCGCCCCGACGTGTCCGTCACGACGACGGCGACGTCAGCGTCCAGGCCCTCGCGGATGCGCTCCGCGCTCGCCATCGGGTCTCTCGGCAACAACAGCAAGTCGGCGCCCCCAGTGTTCGACCGGTCGATGCCGGCGTTCACGCCGACGTGCCCGAACCTCGTCTCCGTCAACAGGAACGGCGCCTCCATCAACACCTCGACGGACTCCTCCAGGACGGCCTGCGCGAACCGCGGGTCTTTCTCCTCGCCCGTAATCTCGCTCAACCGCTCTGCAATCTCCCTGGCGCGCGGCCCCGCCGGGAACGCCGACAGCGACGCCGCCCGCCCCTCCGCCTTCGACACGATTGTGCTGGCGACACAGACCACGTCGCCGTCCGCCAGGTCGGCGCGCTCGGCGACCAGGTCGGCGACGCTGTCGCCGTCGCGAACCTCCGGCAAGTCCGGCACCGCGAACGCGTGCATACTCGACCTTCGACACCCCCGATAAAAGCCCCGGCGGTACCGGACACGCCCTACTCGCGCACCACCGACACGTCCAGGTCGCTGCCGTCGACGTCCACGGTCAGCATCGTCGCCTCCGTCGCCGGGTCGGCGCCCGTCGCACTGCCGGGATTCAGTCGGCGGACGCCCTCGACGGTGCGGTCGGTGACGTCGTGCGTGTGGCCGGAGACGCCGACCGCGTCCTCGGACGCCCGCTCCTCGCGCACCGTCTGCAGGACGCGGTCTTCGTACCCCGACAGCGGCCCGCTCCCGTGCACGACCACGAACTCGCGGTCTTCGACCCACAGCGTCTCCACGGCGGGCAGGCCGAGGTTCACGGGGTCCATGTTCCCGCGCACGGCGACGAACTCGCCGTCCACCAGCCCCTCGACGGTCTCGTAGGCGTCCTCGCTGTCGAAGTCGCCGGCGTGCACGACCACGTCGGCGTCCTCGATTTCCTGCTCGACGAACCCGGGTAGCTCCGACGCACGCGACGGGATGTGCGTGTCGGAGACGAGTGCGACGCGTCGCATATCCGCCGTTTCGACCGCCGCCGCTAAATAGCTTCCAGCGGCCGGCGGACGTGGATTCAAGCCGCTGGCTGCACGACCCACCAGACGTGCCAACGCACGTCGTCACTGTTTTTCTGCGGCACGGCACCGACGTCCTGCTGTTGCAGCGCAGCGACGACGTCGGTTCCTACCCAGGAACGTGGGGTGCGGTCGCCGGCCACGCCGAGGGCGACCCGGACGCCCAGGCGCGCGTCGAAATCGAGGAAGAGACCGGTCTCGGAGACGCGGTCACGCTCGTCCGGCGCGGCGACGCCGTCGAGGTCGTGGACGACGACCACGACACGTGGGTCGTCCACCCCTACCTCTTCGACTGCGAGTCGCGCGCAGTCGACGTGGACTGGGAGACCGCCGCGCACGAGTGGGTGCCACCGACCGAAATCCTGCGCCGCGACACCGTCCCCGACCTCTGGCAGTCCTACGACGCCGTCCGCCCGACTGTCGAGACGGTCGCCGCGGACGACGAACACGGCTCAGCGTACATCTCGCTGCGCGCGCTCGACGTCCTCCGGGACGAAGCGGCGGTCGCGGCCGACGCCGACGACAGTAGTGGCTGGCGGGAACTCGCCGACACCGCTCGCAGGCTCATCGAGGCGAAACCCGGGATGGCAGTCGTGCGGAACCGCGTGAACCGCGCGATGGCGACCGCAGCCCGGACGCCCAGCGGCGTCGAAGCGGCCGCACGCGAGGTCGCAGCGGACGCGGTGGACGCCGACAGCCGCGCCGCCGAGCGCGCGACAGCGGAACTCGAAGCGAGCGACGCTTCTAGGGTGTTCACGCTCTCGCGCTCGGGAACCGTCGACGCCGCGCTCCGCGGAACAGGCGTGGAGCGCGTGCTCGTCGCGGAGTCGCGGCCTGGCGGCGAGGGCGTCGCCGTCGCGGAGTCCCTGGCCGACGACTTCGACGTGACGCTCACCATTGACGCGAACGTCCCAGCGGCCGTCGCGGAGGCCGACGCCGTGATGGTCGGCGCGGACGCCGTGTTCCCGGACGGCGACGTCGTCAATAAGGTCGGCACGCGGGCGGCGTTGCTCGCGGCGCGCGCCGCCGGCGTCCCCGCGTTCGTCGTGTGCGCCGCGGACAAAATCGCGCCCGAGCGACTGCCTGTCGAGGACGGCGACCCTGCTGGACTCTATGACGGCGACGCCGGACTCGACGTCAGGAATCCAGTTTTCGAGGTCGTGCCCGCCGGCCTCGTGGACGCCGTCGTCACCGAGCAGGGCGTGCTGGACGACGCGGCCGTGGAGTCGCTCGCCGTCGAGCGGCGCGATTGGGCGGCCTGGCAGTCGGAGTGAAAGGTTCTTTTCCCGCGGCCCCCTACCATCGACCCGGGCGACGGTGACGAGGAGTTACCCCCTCCGAGCCCCTTGTGACGAGGCCTTTCTCCCGAGTCGCCCCGTCTCCACGATTGACAGCGACAGCGCTGACGTTGGCTTGCAGGCGGCAAATCGTCCATACGAGCCAGGTTGCCGCCGTTCCGCGTCCACCGGCCCGCGACAACTGTCAGGTCACGCACCGCGTT
>JBDGQF010000478.1:0-15296 GCA_042219255.1 Halobacterium sp.
TCCGGTCGCGGCCGACGCGCGCCAGCCCGCCGTTCGTGGGCCTGCTGGACGCCGTCCTCGAACGCACCGGCGTGACCGGCGCGAGCGACGGCGAGACGGCCGGCGCCGAGGAGGTGACGAACTGATGGTGGACGTCGAGCAGTTCGTCGCGGACGCGAAAACCGAAATCAGCGAGGAACTCGGCGACAGCACCGCCATCATCGCGCTGTCCGGCGGCGTCGACTCCTCCACGGCGGCCGCGCTCGCCTACGAGGCAGTCGGCGAACAACTCGTCCCGGTCTACGTGGACACGGGCCTGATGCGGAAGGGCGAGACCGAGGAGATTCGCGACGTGTTCAGTTACATGGACAGCCTCCGCGTCGTGGACGCCCAGGAGCGCTTCCTGGACGCCCTCGCGGGCGTCACCGACCCCGAGGAGAAGCGCCACGTCATCGGCGAGCAGTTCATCCGCGAGTTCGAGACGGTCGCCGACGAGGTGGACGCCGACTACCTCGTGCAGGGCACCATCTACCCAGACCGCATCGAGAGCGAGGGCACCATCAAGAGCCACCACAACGTCGGCGGCCTCCCCGAGCGCGTGGACTTCGAGGGCATCGTTGAGCCGATGCGCGACCTCTACAAGGACGAAGTCCGCGAAGTCGCGCGCCACCTCGACCTCGAGGAAATCATCAGCGAACGCATGCCGTTCCCGGGGCCGGGCCTCGCGGTCCGCGTCCTCGGCGAGGTCACCGAGGAGAAACTCGAAGTCGCCCGGGAGGCGACAGCCATCGTCGAGGAGGAACTCGAGGAGTACGACCCCTGGCAGGCGTTCGCCGCCATCCTCGGGAAGGCGACGGGCGTGAAGGGCGACAACCGCGTGCACGGCTACGTGGTCGCGGTGCGCTCCGTTGAGTCTCGGGACGGCATGACGGCGCGCGCCCAGGAACTGGAGTGGGAGACCCTCCAGAAGCTCCAGTCGCGCATCGCCGGCACCATCGACAACGTCTCTCGCGTCGTCTACGACGTGACGCACAAACCCCCTGCGACCATCGAGTACGAGTGACCCCGCTCGCTCACAACCAATGAAGGCAATCGTCGTCGGCCCCGACCGCGGTATCGTCGACGCCCTCGGAGCCGAGGGCGTGGAAGTCACGAGCATCGAGGGCGTCGCGTCCGGCGAACGACTCGCGGAGGCCGGCGTCGACGACGCCGACCTCCTCGTCATCACGGACGCCGGCGAAGCCACCGCGATTCCGGTCGCCACCGAACGCAACCCCGACCTGAAGACGGTCGCGTACACGCCGGACTCCATGCCGGAGTTCGTGAAGGGCGTCCTCGACCTCGCGGTCGACCCCGCGCTGCTCGACCCCGAGACCGTCGCCGACGAACTGGTCGCGTAACCGCGACCCGGCACCTGACTTCTATACGCCCTGCCGCCGTCGAGGTGTGTATGGCACTCGACCGGTATCCAGACCTGTCGCCCGAGACCGGTGACGTCGTCACCGAGGAACTGTACTACTCCGCGGACGCGCTCGTGAAGGCGTTCGCGCTCGGCCCGGGCGGCGAGGTCGAACCGCACGAGCACGGCGACCAGACGAACGCGTTCCACGTGCTGGAGGGCGAAGTCGTGGTCGTGCAGGGCGACGAGGAGGAAGTCGTCGAGGCGCCGGGCGTGGTCGTCCACGAGCGCGGCGTCCCGCACGGCGCGCGCAACGAGAGCGACGACGTCGCGGTGTTCACGGCGACGATGGCGCCGATGGAGTAGTCACAGCGAGAGCGCGAGCGGCCGGCCGGGGCGCGCGTCCTCGCCGTCGACGGCGGCGGAGTGCGGGCTGACGTGCTCCCAGCAGACGAACTTCTCGACGTGACCGGCCTCGTAGAGGAAGTAGTCCGCCGGCTTCGAGCAGAGCGCGCACTCCGGGTCGCCGTCGGCGGCCTCGATGGCGGACGCGAGCGCCGCGTCCGCGTCCTGCTCCGGGGGACTGCTACCAGTCGCACCGCTGTCCGCCGCGCGCTCGCTTGCGGCGTCGTCGCCGGATGACGGCATCTACGGCGTCGTACGGCGCTCTCCGGTTTAAAGTTCGTCCCCGCCGCGATCCAAATCGGTAACTCCGCGCGCGCACTCCGTGGACGCATGGACGCGAACCGGGCGGCCCGCCAGACGGCCGCCTCGCTCCCGCTGGACACGCTCTCAGGCCGCCTCGACGGCGCCGTCGTCGCGCCGACCGACGACTCGTACGCCGACGCGCGCCGCGTCTGGAACGGCACGGTCAACGAGTACCCCGTCGCCGTCGCGTACTGCGAGTCGGTATCGGACGTCGAGGCGAGCGTCGCGTTCGCGCACGAGCAGGGCGTGGACGTCTCGGTGCGCAGCGGCGGGCACAGCGTCGCCGGCGCGTCCGTGGAATCCGGGTCGCTCGTCGTGGACTGCTCGCGCATGAACTGGGTCGTAGTCGACCCGGACGACCGGGTGGCGCGCGTCGGCCCGGGCGCGACGTGGCGCGAGTTCGACCGCGCGGCGCAGTCGTTCGGTCTCGCAACGCCCGGCGGCGTCGTCTCCGACACCGGCGTCGCGGGCCTGACGCTCGGCGGCGGCACCGGCTACCTCTCGCCGAAACACGGCTTCACTGCGGACAACCTCCGGCGCGTCGACGTGGTCACCGGCACCGGCGAGCGCGTGACCGCCGACGCCGACAGCCACAGCGACCTGTTCTGGGCGGCGCGCGGCGGCGGCACGCCCGGCGTCGTCACCGCTTTCGAGTTCGACCTCCACCCACTCGGCCACGACGTCCTGTACGCGGAGTCGTGGCTGCCGGCAGACGCCGCCCGCGACGCGCTCCGCGAGTTCCGCGCGTACCAGGAGACGGCGCCCGACGAGGCCTGCGTGTCGCCGTACTACGCGTCCATCCCGGAGACCGAGGACTTCCCGGAGCGCCGTCACGGCGACCTGGCGCTCGTGCTCGCGGGCGTCTACACCAGCAGGCCGGAGGCCGGCCGCCGCGAGTTCGACTGGCTGTCCGACCGCGCGGACGCGTTCGCCGCGTCCTGCGAGGCGATGCCGTACGTCGACCTCCAGTCGATGCTGGACGACGACTTCCCGGCCGGCCGGCGCTACTACTGGCAGTCCGTGCCGGTCGCCGAACTCACCGACGAAGCACTGGAGACCCTCCACGATGCCGCAGGTCGAGCGCCGTCCGCGCTCTCCACCGTCGTCGTCTGGCCGATGCACGGCGCAGTCGGCCGCGTGCCCGAGGACGAGACGCCAATCGTGGGCCGCGACGCCAGCACCGTGCTAAACGTCGAGGCCGCCTGGGACGACCCCACGGAGACAGCGGCGAACGTCGAGTGGGTGCGCGAGACCTGCGCGTCGCTGCGCGACGCCGCCGCGCTCCCCGGGACGCTCCCGAACTTCGCCGGCGGCGACGCGCCGGACGCCGACGACGTGTACGCCGGCCACGCCGACCGCCTCCGCGAAATTCGCGACAGGTACGACCCCGACGGCGTGTTCACCTACGAGCGCGACTGAGCCTCACTCGCGGAGGCGGCCGAGCACGGGAATCTCCGCGACGCGCTCCTCGTCGAGCGCGCTCCAGTCGACGCCCCCGGATTTGCCGCCGTCGTACGTCGTCTCGATGGTGCGCTCGGACGTCACGACGACGTCCATCGGCACGTCGTGGGCGCCGGTGGGGACGTCCTCGTCGACGACCTGCTGCTCGTGGACGGTGGTCGCGGTGGTCGTGTCGTCGTCGACGCGCCCGAACTCGCGGAGGAGCGCGAACTCCAGGTCGCTGTACCCCTCTCCCTTGCCGACGCGCTCGCCACGCTCGGTGACCGCGACGCTCCCAGACACGACGAGGTCGATTTCCTCGACGTCCTCGGGGCCGACTGGCTCGCCGTACTTGCTGATGCCGGAGACGGTGGTTGCTGCGTCCACGTCGTCGATTTCTCGGGGGTCGAGGCGGAGGAAGCACTCCTCGTCGCGGAGCCGCGGTACCGCCGCGTAGAGGGTCTTGCCGGCGCGCAGCGCGGCGCGCCGGACCGGTAGCTGTGGGGCGTCCGGGTTCGCTTTCACCGTGTCCGCGTCCTGCCACGCGTCCGTCTCGGTGAGGCGGTCTGCGGCGTCGGCGGCGCCCGCGAAGTTCGGGATGCGGCCGTGCGGCGGGAACGGGAACCGCGCCTCGCCGGACGACTCCAGGCCGTCCCAGACGCGCTCGCGGAGAGCCTGCTTGTCCATGCGTGGCGGTCGGGACGGGCGACAATTAACCGTTCGCGTCCGGGGCGACCGCGCCTCCGGACGCGCGAGTGGCTGGCTGACCCAACCAATTACGGGCGCGGGGGACACTGTCACGCACGCATGCAGTACCGGAAGCGAGCGGGCGGCGACGGCGGGACAGACGACGCAGCGGTCCGAGAGCGCGTCTCGGAAATTCTCGCGGCGGTCAGGGCGGACGGCGACGACGCAGTCGCCGAGTTCACCGAACGGTTCGACGGCGTCGACCGGGACGACCCGCGGCTCTCCGACGCGGAGCGCGAGCGAGCGCTCGACCGCCTCGACGACGAGGTCGAACGGATAATCGAACACAACCACGACCGCATTCGTGCGTTCGCCGAACGACAACGCGACAGCCTCGACGAGTTCGAGGCGGAGTTCGGTGACGGCGTCACGCTCGGGCAGCGCGTCCTGCCGGTCGAGTCTGCGGGCGCGTACGTCCCAGGCGGCAGATACCCGCTGCTGTCCTCGGCGCTGATGACGGTCACGCCGGCGGCCGTCGCCGGCGTGGACGACGTCTGTGTCGCGACACCACCGGCGACCGAGGACGGCCTCCCGCACCCGGCGACAGTGTACGCCGCCGACCTCGCCGGTGCAGACCGCATCTACGTCGTCGGCGGCGCGCAGGCCGTCGGCGCGCTCGCGTACGGCACCGAGTCGGTCGACGCCGTCGACAAAGTGGTCGGCCCGGGGAACGCGTACGTCGCGGAAGCGAAACGGCAGGTGTTCGGCGACGTCGGCATCGACATGCTCGCCGGGCCGTCCGAGATTCTCGTGCTCGCCGACCACACAGCCGACCCGGAACTCGTCGCCGCCGACCTCCTCGCGCAGGCCGAACACGACCCTAACGCCAGGCCGCTGCTCGTCACGACCGACGGCGGAATCGCCGACGAGACCTGCCGCGAGGTCGACAGCCAGCTCGACGACCTGTCGACGAGCGACGTCGCCGGCGCCGCGTGGGACAACGAGGGCGAGGTCGTGGTCTGCGACGACCTCGCGGAAGCGGTCGCCGTCACCAACGAGTACGCGCCCGAACACCTCGAAGTCCACACCGAGTCCCCGCGGGCGCTCGTCGACGACCTCACGGACTACGGGTCGCTGTTCCTCGGCGAGGAGAGCGCGGTCGTCTTCTCTGACAAGTGCGTCGGCACGAACCACGTCCTCCCGACCGACGCGGCCGCGCGGTACACGGGCGGCCTCTCCGTGTTCGACTTCCTGGCCGTCCGCACCCACCAGGAACTGACGCCAGCGGGCGCCGAACTCGTGCGGCCGTGGGCGGTGACGCAGTCGCGACACGAACACCTGGAGGGACACGCGAAGTCCGCGTACCTCCGCGGCGAGGACGCCGCCCTCGACGACTACGGGGACGCCGAATTCGACCGCTGACTACCGGTCGTAGACGAGCGCGGCGTCGGTGTCCCAGCCGACGACGACGTCGTCGCCCTCGCCGTGCGGCGGCGTCCGCGTGACGTTCTGGGCCTCGACGTCCAGCGTCACGTCGGCGTCGTCGACCGCGACCTCGTACCGCGTGCTCGTCCCGCGGAAGACCGTGTCGGTCACCGTCCCGGACAGGACGTTCGCGGTGTCCAGCGTCCCGTCGCCGGACACGCGGAGTTTCTCCGGCCGGACGACCAGCGTCGCAGGCCCCGTGACGTCCGTCTCCGGCGCGTCGACGGTGAGGCCGCTGGCCGTCGTGAATCGGCCGTCGCCGACCTCGCCGTCCAGGCCGTTCATGTCGCCGATGAAGTCCGCGACGAACTCGTTGTTCGGGTCGTCGTACACCTCCGACGGGGGCGCCACCTGTTCGAGGTGGCCGTCGTTCATGACCGCCATGCGGTCGGCCATCGTCATCGCCGCCTGCTGGTCGTGCGTGACGTAGAAGAACGTCAACCCGACCTCCTCGTGAATCTTCCTGAGTTCGAGTTGCATCTGCTGGCGGAGCTTCCGGTCGAGGCTCGCCAGCGGCTCGTCCAGCAGGATGACGTCCGTCTCGTTCGCGAGCGCGCGCGCCAGCGCTATCCGCTGCTGTTGGCCGCCGGACATCTGGTCGACCGACCGGTCTTCGTACCCCGGGAGGTCGACGAGTTCCAGCGCCTCCGCGACGCGCGCCTCGATTTCGTCGTCGCTCATGCCCGTGTTCCGGCGGAGGCCGTACGCGACGTTGTCGAAGACGTCCATGTGCGTGAACAGCGCGAGGTCCTGGAACACCATGTTCGTCGGCCGGTCTTCCGGCGGCGACCCGGTCACGTCCTCCCCCTCGATGGTGACGCGGCCGTCCGTCGGCGACTCGAACCCCGCAATCATGCGGAGCGTCGTCGTCTTCCCGCACCCGGACGGACCGAGCAGCGCGAAGAATTCGCCGTCCTCGATGTCGAGGTCGATGCCGTCGACTGCAGTCACAGACCCGAACTCCTTGCGGAGGTCAGTAGTCGTTATTTCTCCCATCGTAGTCACCCGTAGAGTTGCTCTGTCATCGTTTCGCTGCCGAACCGGTACGCGAGCAGCAACACCCCGATGAGCCCGAACATCACGAGCGTCGAGATGGCGTTGATTTTCGGCGTCAGTTCGTGGTTGAGCATCGCCCACACCTGGATGGTGAACACGGTCTCGCCGCCGCTGACGAAGTACGCCCGGATGAACTCCGAGAACGACCGGATGAACGCCAGCAGGCCGCCGGCCGCGATGGACGGCGCTAGCTGCGGGAGCGTCACGGTCTTCAACACCTCCAGGCGGGACGCGCCGAGGTCGCGGCCGGCTTCTTCCATCTCCTCGTCGAAGCCGTACAGTTGCGAGGAGATGGTCAACAGCGCGAACGGCATGACGTACAGCGCGTGCGCGATGATGATGGTCGCAAGCGACAGGAGACTGCTGGCCAGCGTCTGGAACAGCACGAGTAACGCGATGCCGAGGACGACCCCGGGAATAATCATCGGGACGATGACGAGGATGCGGAACCCGGGCTTGAACGGGAACTCGCGGCGCACGAGCGCCATCGCCCCCAGCAGGCCGAGAGCGGTCGCGAGCACCGCGGAGACGGACGCGACGACGAGCGTGTTCAGGATGCTGCGCAGCAGTTGCGTGTCCGCGAGCGCGGCCTCGTACCACTGGAGGGTGGCGTCGCCCATCGGGAACGTCGCGTAGGCGTTCGACCCGAACGAGAGCAACACCATGACCAGCAGCGGGAACCACAGGAACGCGAGCACGAGCACGCCGACGCCGCGGAGCAGGCGGTCTCGCCAGGCCGAGGACAGCACGCTCATTCGGCCTCCCCTCCCTGGCGTTGCCCGCTGAAGATTTCCTCGACGCGCACGATGCGGAATATGAGCGCGGTCGCGGCGACGACGACGGCGAGCATAATCATGCCGCCCGCGGCCGCCCTGGAGATGTTCAGCGTGAGGCTCATGAACTGGTCGAGCAGCGGCGCCAGCATCGGCGTCGTGCCGCCACCGAGAATCAGCGGCGTGACGTAGGCGCCGAAACTCGGGATGAACACGAACAGCGACCCGGTGATGACGCCGGGCAGCGACTGCGGCAGCGTCACGTCGTAGAACGCCCGCAGCGGACTCGCGCCGAGGTCGCGGGCGGCCTCGAGTTCCGAACGGTCTAGTCCCTGCAGGGTCGCGTACAGCGTGAGCACGAAGTACGGCAGGAACGCGTGGACGAGTCCGATGATGACGGCGGTCTCGGAGTACAGCAGCCAGCCGATAGGCTGGTCGACGACGCCGAGGCGCATCAGGATGATGTTGATGGCGCCAGACCGCCCGAACACCGTCATCCACGAGAACGCGCGGATGAGGTAGACGGTGAAGAACGGCCCGAGCACGAGCAGCAGCCAGACGCCGGGGTTGTTCGCCTTGTACGCGATGACGTACGCGAGCGGGTAGCCGACGAGGATGGCGACGACGGTGACGACGGTGGCAATCTGGAGCGTGTTCCAGAAGTACGTCATGAACACGCCCTCGGTCAGCAGGGAGACGTAGTTCTGGACGGTCGGCTCGAAGACGACGCGGTAGTTGCGGACGCGCAGGAAACTGTACGCGACCATCATCGCCATCGGGAGGGCGAGGAACAGCGAGAGGTACGCCAGCGGCGCCGCGAGGTACTCGCTGGCGGTCTCCTCGCCGGCGAACGGGACGAACCGCGTCCACGACTCACTCGGTGCTACCGACTGCGGTCCGGTTGACATAATTGAGGGGGTAGGTGTTACAGGCTGGTGCGGAACTCGTTCATCAGGTCTTTCCACTTCTGTGGTTCGGCGAACGGCTTGTCCTGGATGACGTTCTGGACGTCCTCGGGCGGGATGTAGAACAGGTCGATTTCCTCCTGGGACATGTGTTCTTTCGCGCCCTCGACGACCGACGGTGCGAGGTCTGCGGTGGCGAGTTCCGCGCCGGACTCCGGCCGCAGCAGGAAGTTCATGAACTCCTTGGCGGCGTCGGCGTTCTCGGACTGCTCGGGGACGAGCATCGCTTCCGTCCACCCGATGGCGCCCTCCGACGGCGCGACGAACTCGAAGTTCGTGTTCCCGTTCTGGATGAGGTTGATGATGTCGTTCCGACCGGGGCCGACAGCGACGTTGTACGACTCGGACTTGAGCGCGCGGCCGACTTGCGCCTCGGACTCGAACATGGCGCGCGTGAAGTCCGCCATCTCGAGGAACTTCTGGCGGGTCTCCTCCCACGCGCTCCCGGTGACTTCTATCTGGTCGCCGCGCAGCATGTCCGTGTAGCCGAGCGCGCGGACGGCGTGCGTGATGCTGTGGACTTCGTCCGTGTTCACGCCGATTGGGCCGCCGAACTTGTCGCGGTTCTCCCAGAGGTCGGCCGACGACTGGACGTCGTCGACGTTGACCTGGTCGGTGTCCACGCCGATGCCGTAGAGGCCGAAGCGGGGCGGCGCCCCGTACCAGCGGCCTTGGCTGTCGGAGAGGTGGTCGGCGATGGTGCCCTGCCGGAAGTAGTCGTACGTGTTCTCGAAGTTCGGGACGTCCTCGATGAACGCGTCCATGCTGTCCGCGACGGGCTGGATGAGGCCGGCGTCGCGGAACCGCTGGGCGTACCCGGAGTTGGGGGTGACGAGGTCGTACTCTCCGGGCGCGTTCTTCGTCTTCGTGAACATGTTGTTCGTGGACGTTGCGTTCTCCTGTTCGACCGAGATGCCGGTCTCCTCTTCGAACGCGGAGACGACTGGTTCGTACCCCTCCCAGAGGAACGCCTTGATGCTCTGTCCGCCACCGCCGCCGCCGATACCGAGGCACCCGGCGAGGCCTGCGGTACCGACCGTGGCCGCACCGAGGCTGGTTTTCAGGAACCGACGGCGACTGGACGACGCGCGATGACAGTGTGTTTCGGTGTCACGTTGCATACGTCTGCCAAAGTACAGGTATTGTTACAAAAAGACTTGGGAGGGACGCGTGTCGGCGCGCCACTAGCGGGGGTGGTCCGTGAAGTGGGGCGCCAGGCGACGTCGTCGCGGGACGGGGCCGCGCCAGTGACCAGTCGATGTTCCGCCAGCCCCGCTGAACCCCGATCCTCGGAAATCTAATATTTCTACAAACACAGGTGAATTTTCTGAATTGAATCTAGTCTCGGACGCTTGAGTAGTGTCCATTCCGGGAATTTGCGTAACTTTCATCACTGCGCCGGGGCCTCCTGCCGACCGGTAGGAGTCACCAATGCCTGGACACCGTCCGACCAGCGGAGGTGGCGTCGCGTGAGCGGCGCACTGTCCACGGTGGACGTCGTCGGCATCGTCGGCCCCATCGTCTTCTACGTCGTCTCGCTGGTCGTCTACTACGTCTGGGAAGGGAAGCGCGAACAGCGCATCAACGAACAGTACGAGGAGGTGACAGGAGATGGCCGGTAGCGGCATCGCCGGCGGCACCAGCACGTGGGTGCTCGCCACGTTCGCCGTCTACCTCGTCGTCCTCGTCGGCATCGGCCTCTGGGCGTCGAAACTCATGGAGACCGTCGAGGACTACGTCATCGGCGGCCGGAACGTCGGCCCCGTCGTCACCGGGTTCAGCGAGCGCGCCTCCGAGATGAGCGGCTGGCTCGCGCTCGGCGTCCCCGGGAACGCGTACAGCGCCGGCATCATCGCGTTCCTGAACGCCCTGGGTTCGATTCCCGCCGACCTCCTGTCGTGGGCGGGCATCGCCAAGCGCCTCCGGAAGTTCTCCGAAATCACGAACACGGTGACGATTCCGACGTTCTTCGAGGCGCGCCTCCAGGACGACTCCGGCGCCGTCCGCGTCATCTCCTCGGTCGCGCTCATCATCTTCGAGGGCGGCTACGTCGGCGCGCAAATCGTCGCCGCCGGCACGCTCCTCCAGGTCGTCACCGGCGTCGAACCCTGGATTGGCATCGTCGTCGGCGGCGTCATCGTCATCGGGTACACGATGCTCGGCGGCTACCTCGCCGTCGCGTGGACGGACTACATCCAGGGCCTCATCATCCTGCTCGGGTTCATCGTGCTGCCCGTCCTCGGCTACCTCCGCCTCGGCCTGCCGTTCGGCGAACTCGCCGCCATCGGTTCGTCGTACACGAGCATCACGGGCGGCGCGTCCGGGTGGGCGGCGCTGTTCGGCATCATCAGTTACGCCGCCATCGGCCTCGGGTGGCCCGGCAACCCCCACATCATGGTGCGGTTCATGGGCATCGACGAAGTCGACAACGTCCGCACCGCTGCCAGCGTCGCGCAGGTGTTCATGATTATCGCGTACGTCGGCGCCGCGCTCGTCGGCCTGTACGCGCTCGCCATCTTCGGGCAGGCCGCCGACCTCGCGTCGAACGAAGTGATGCCGATGCTCACCATCGAACTCCTGCCCGGCCCCATCGCCGGCGTCATCCTCGCCGCCGCGCTCGCCGCGATGATGTCCAGCGCGGACTCCCAGTTGCTCATCGCGTCCAGCGCCGTCGTCGAGGACGTCTACCACGGGCTACTCAACCAGGACGCCTCGCCGGAGACCCTGAAGACGTATTCGCAGTACGCGACGCTCGGCCTCGGCGCCGCCAGCGTCACGTTCGCGTTCCTCGCGAAGGGCACGCCAGTGTACACGCTCGTGCTCTCGTACGCGTTCGGCGGCCTCGGCGCGGCGCTCGGCCCGACGCTGGTCGCCGCGCTCTGGTGGAAGCGCGCCACCGCGCCCGGCGCCGTCGCGAGCATGCTCGTCGGCACCGTCAGCATGCTCGTGTGGCCCCACTTCCCGTCCCTGCTCGGCGAACTCGAAGCCGGGACGTTCTTCGCGGAGTTCGTGAACGTCTACGGGCTGTTCCCCGCGTTCGTGCTGTCGTCGCTCGTGCTCGTCGGCGTGTCGCTTGCGACGCAGCCGCCCTCGGAGGAGGACGTCGACGCGGCGTTCGACATCTTCAGCATGCCCATCGACGCCATCTCCGAGGACACGCTCGAAGAGCACGGCTTCGAGACGCGCACGCAGACGCCGGACGAACTCCGCCACGACTGACCGGCGGCCGCAAACTCACCACCATATCCAGTTTTCTGCGCCCGCGGACAGCGCCCGATAGCCGTCCGTTCTCGGTCTCGTCAGCGCGCACACACGACGCCGACCGCCCAGACGGGCGCCCGCCGCCGTCCGCCCCAAACAACCGCGGTATATCCGCGCTGAATTGGGGTTAATTCGGCTTGAGACGGCTTCTCGACGCCGAAATTCGGGTTCAGGGCTTCAGGGGGTTAAGTGCGTGCCGCGACCAGACCCAGTTGCGATGAACGCACGCAAACTGCTCACGCTCGTCGTCGCGGCGACCGTCCTCGTCGGCGGTCTCGCGGCGGCCGGCGCTGCGACGCCCGCGAACGCACAGGCCAACGACAACGCACCGGACGACCCCAGCGAGAACGCCCAGGACGGCGACGACGCCGAGGAGGCTGACGGCGACGACGCCGAGGAGTCCGCGGACAACGAGACGGACGCTGACGCGAACGAGACTGACGTCGAGGAGAACGAGTCCGCGTCCGAGAACGCTGACGCGGCCGACGAGGCCGAGCAGGACGCCGCCGAGAACGAGAGCGCGGACGCGGCCGCGGACAAGCAGGGCCCGCCGAGCGAGCTGCCCGAGCAGGTCCCCGACCACGTCAGCCAGATTCACTCCCAGATTAACGCGTTCCTCGACGGCGAGGTCGACAACCTCGGGAACGCGCTGAGCGACCTCCTCGGCGGTGACGGCGACAGCGCCGACGCCGAGGACGGCCAGCAGTCCACTGACGCCGAAGACGGCCAGCAGTCCACTGACACCGAAGACGGCCAGCAGTCCGCTGACGCCGAGGGCAACCAGACGGCCAGCGAGAACGCGCAGGCCGCCGCAGGCCCCCTCGCGTAACGCAGCACTGACGCACGCACACGACCCCACCGGACAAACCGCTGTTTCGCTTTTACCCGGACGCTCCGCCCCGTAGCCGCAGGCTCGTCGCTACTCCTCGCCGCGGCGCGCGAGGCCGACGAGGTGGCCGATTTCCGGGACGATGACCTCGCGGCTGCCGAGTTCGGCGGCGTTCTCGCTGCCCGGCAGACAGAACACGGGCACGCCCTCGACGACGCCCGCCGAGGCCCGCGTCGCCACGACCTTCTCGCCGATTTCGTCGTAGGACAGCCGTCGGAACAGTTCGCCGAACCCCGGCAGTTCCTTGTCGAACAGCGGTTTCGCGGCCTCCACGGTGACGTCGTCCGGCGTGACGCCAGTCCCGCCAGTCGTCACGACGGTGTCGACGTCGCCGCGGCCGGCGAGGTTGTCGATGCCGCCCTGCACGCGGTCGTAGCTGTCCCGCACGAGTTCGCGCGTCACCACCTCGTGGCCGGCGTCCTCGAACGCGGCGGCGATGGCATCCCCCGCCGGATCGTCGTCCAGCGACCGCGACGACGAGACCGTCAGGACGGCGACGCCGACGTTCTCGACGTCGTGATGGTGGTGGTCGTGTTCCTCGTCGTGCCCGTGGCCGTCCTCGCCGTGGTCGTGCCCCTCGTCGTCCGGTGGCTCGCCGTCCGGGCCGTCGTCGGCTTGCTCGTCGTCGTCGCTCCGTCGGGTGTCCCTGGACTGGAAGTCGACCATACCCCCGGGTTCGCGTCCCGCGCGGAAAAACGTAGACCCCCGCTTCCGGATGCCCCAGAGTTTTGGTGAGTCGTACCGACCGCCAGCGTATGCAGGCAGTCCGCTTCCAGGGCCACGGCGACACCGACGTCATCGACTACGGCGAAGTCCCCGACCCCGAGGTCGGCCGCGGCGACGTGCTCGTGGACGTGAAAGCGGGCGCGCTCAACCACCTCGACGTGTGGACGCGCCGCGGCATGCCGCAACTCGACCTCGACATGCCCCACGTCCCCGGCAGCGACGGCGCCGGCGTCGTCGTCGAGACCGGCGAGGACGTCACGCGCTTCCAGGCGGGCGACCGCGTCGCGGTCTCGGCGGGCGTGTTCTGCGGGGACTGCGAGTTCTGCCGTGACGGCGACTACCCACTCTGCACGTCCTTCCACGTGCTCGGCGAGCACGTGCCGGGCGTCCACAGCGAGTACGCGGCGGTGCCCGAGGACAACCTCGTGCCGGTGCCCGAGCACGTCGACTGGGAGACGGCGGCCGCCGCACCGCTCGTGTTCCAGACGGCGTGGCGGATGCTGCACACGCGCGCCGACGTCCAGGCCGGCGAGAATGTGCTCGTGCTCGGCGCGAGCGGCGGCGTCGGGCACGCGGCCGTCCAGATTGCCGACCACGCCGGCGCAGAAGTGTACGCGACCGCCAGTAGCGACGAGAAACTCCGGTACGCCGAGGAAATCGGCGCCGACCACGCCATCAACTACGAATCGACGGACTTCGCGGACGCCATCCGCGACCACACCGGCAAGCGCGGCGTCGACGTCGTCGTCGACCACATCGGCGAAGCCACGTGGGACAGTTCGCTCAAGTCGCTGGCGAAGGGCGGCCGCCTCGTGACGTGTGGCGCGACCACCGGCGGCCGGCCGCAGACGCACGTCCAGCGCCTGTTCTGGAACCAGTTGAGCGTCCTCGGGTCGACGATGGCGACGCCAGGCGAAGTCGACGACGTCCTCCCCCTCGTCTGGGACGGCACGTTCGACGTCCGGGTTCGGGAGACGCTCCCGATGAGCGAGACGGCGCGCGCCCACGAACTCCTGGAGAACCGGGAGGGCTTTGGGAAAGTAGTGGTAAAGCCCGACGAGGAGTACTGATGGTGACCTACGACCCCAGGGAGAGCGCCGACGACGCAGTGACCGCCAGCGACGCGCCCGGCAGCGACGCCGAGCGCGTCGACGCCAGCGCCGCTGACGGCGGGATGAGCGACCGCGCGCAGTGGCTGGTCGTCGCCGCGCTGTTCGTCTCCGGCATCGTCGCGCCCCTCTACCTCTACGTCGTCGGCCCGGGGAGTTTCGGCCTGGGGTTCCGCGACACCTACCTCGCGATTCCGATGATTCCCGCCGTCCTGCTTGGCGCCGTCGGCGTCTGGACGGCGGTGCGGGGCCGATAGCTCAGTCCCCGCTCACGGCGACGTCCTCGCGCACGAATTCGTCGCCAGTCCACGTCCACGCGTCCAGAATCGGCGGGCGCGCCGCCAGCGACGCCAGCACGTAGACGTAGCCCGGCCAGGACGCCTGCTCGCGGTCGGTGTCGCTCATCCGCGCTGGGCCGGCGGGATGGGAGTGATAGAACCCGACGACGTCCCGGCCCGTCGACTCGGCTTCCTCGAAGATGGCCAGCAGCGCCTCCGGGTCGAGTTCGTACCTGAGTCGCGGCGCCTCGGCGACGTTCGGGACGCGGCGCACGGTGTCCGCGACGACGGCGTCGCCGTCCTCGCGGCCGACGAGCACGCCGCAGGCCTCCCTGGGCGCGTCCGAGCGCGCGTGGTCGAGGACAGCGTCGTACGCCGACCGACTCAGGACGAGCACACGTCCCCTTTGGAGAGCAGCCGGAAAAAATCCCGGCGGGCGCCGGCGCCCACTGGAGCAGCCGCAGTCGCGGCCGCTGTCGCGGTCGCAGTCGCGGTCGCAGTCGCGGTCGCAGTCGCGGTCGCAGTCGCGGTCGCAGTCGCG
>JBDGQF010000478.1:15396-18594 GCA_042219255.1 Halobacterium sp.
AGTCGCGGTCGCAGTCGCGGTCGCAGTCGCGGTCGCAGTCGCGGTCGCAGTCGCGGTCGCAGTCGCGATCGCGGCCGTGGTTACTCGCGGGTGCCGTCCGGCACGGGGTCGGCGTCGCCCTCGAAGTCGCGGCGCATCGCAATCTCGAACCACGGACAGAGGCGGAGTTGCCGGTAGTACCGCGGGTTCTCGTAGAGGTCTTCGTAGTCCACCCACATCGCGCCGCCGACCTCCTCGGGGTCGCGGTCGAAACTCGTGTCGTGGAGGGTCGCCTGGAGGACGGCGCAGACCTCCCACTCGACGCCCTCGTCGAGGTAGTAGCGCTTGTACTCGAAGCGGTCGGTGACTTCGAGGTCGTCGTACTGGTCGGCGGTGATGCCGAGTTCCTCTTCGAGGCGCTCGCGCGTCGCTTCCTTCTGGCTCTGCCCCTCGACGGGATGGCTGGCGACGGTGCCGTCCCAGTGCGTGTCCCAGAGGCGCTTGCGGGCGGCGCGCTGGGCGAGCAGAATGTTTCCGTCCTCGTCGAACAGCAGGCACGTGAACGCGCGGTGGCGGATGCCGTCGCCGGTGTGGGCGTCCAGGCGGTTCGCCATGCCCTCTCGCTCGTCGAACGCGTCGACGGCGACGACGTCCTGTTCGGCGTTCTCCGCGGTCTCGTCGTCCCGCGTGGACTGCACGGGCGCGTCGGCCCCAGATTCGCTCATGGAGGCACCGACGTGAACGCGCGTAAATAGCGCTTCGACTCGGCGTGCGCGCGGCGCCAGCTCACCCCATCTTCTCGTCGAGGATGAGGCGGGTCTTCGTGGAGACGACTTCCTCCTGTTCGCGCGCCTTCGTCACGAGGTCGTTGACGCCGCCGGTGTCCGCGGCGTCGACGACGAGCACGATGTCGTCCTCGCCGGAGACCTGCCAGACGAAGTCGACTTCGTCCCACTCGACCATGCGGTCGCCGACCTCGTGGGTGTCGACGTCCATCGCGACGCCGATTTCTATCATCGCCTTGACGTTGCCGGTGGAGGTGGAGATGGTGAACCGCTCGATGACGCCGTCCTCGACGAGGCTGTCGACGCGGTTCCTGACCGTGCCTTCGCTGACGCCGACGTCGTCGGCGATTTCCGTGTACGGGGTGCGGGCGTCCCGTCGGAGCGCGTCGAGGATGCGCCGGTCGATGTCGTCCATGTCCGAGAATCAGGCTGGCGTACAAAAAGGATTTCGAATATCGTAACTCAGCTACGAAAGCAAGATTTATACTCCGTCCCCACGTTTGAATCTCGTAATGTCGGACGCGTACCTCGCGCTAGAGACCGGCGACGTGGTCGAAGCCAACGCCCGTGCCCCCGGAACGGCGCGAGGCGAACTCGTCTTCACCACGGCGTACACCGGCTACGAGGAGAGCCTCACGGACCCGTCCTACGAGGCACAGGTGCTCACGTTCGCCTACCCCCTCATCGGGAACTACGGCGTCCGCGAGGAACGATTCGAATCAGACCGCGTCCACCCCAGCGCCGTCGTCGCGCGCGAACTCACCGACGATGTCGCCGCCTGGCTCACCGACGAGGGCGTCCCCGCCGTCGACGGCCTCGACACCCGCGACCTCGTCCTCGACATCCGCGAGGGCGGCGCGATGAAGGTCGGCATCGCCGCCGGCCCCGACGCCACGCCCGAGGCCGCGAAAGCCCAACTCGAGGACTGCCCGCACATGAGCGACCTCACGGACATCGGCAGCCGCGTCAGCGTCGACGAGCCGGAAGTCCACGGCGACGGCGACGCGGACGTCGCGCTCGTCGACTGCGGCGCGAAAGGCTCGATTATCTCGTCGCTCGTCGACCGCGGCGCCACCGTCCACGTCCTCCCCTACGACACCACGCCCGCGAAAGTCGCCGCGCTCGACCCGGACGTCCTGTTCATCTCGAACGGCCCCGGCGACCCCGCGAACTTCGAGGCCGCCGAAACCCTCGTCAGCGAGTTCGTCGGCGACCTCCCCATCGCCGGCATCTGCCTCGGCCAGCAGGTCGTCGCGCGCGCGCTCGGCGGCGACACCGAGAAGATGGACTTCGGCCACCGCGGCGTCAACCAGCCAGTGCTCGACTACGAGTCCAACCAGGTCGTGATGACCACGCAGAACCACGGCTACTCGGTCGCCGACCCCGGCGAACTCGAAGTCACCCAGGTCAACGTCAACGACGACACTCCCGAGGGCCTGGACTCCGCGGAACTGGACGTCATCACGCGCCAGTACCACCCCGAAGCCAACCCCGGCCCGCACGACAGCCTCGACTTCTTCGACGACGTGCTCGCGATGACGGACTGCTGTCGAAACCCCGTCACCGCCGACTGACGCCGCCGCCCGCGACTTCTAGCGACACGCACGACTGACGCGGTCACTACCGACCGACTGTTCTCCTCGCAGATTTCGTCGATAGCCACCAGACGGCGGACACCCGAAGGGCTATATTCCGGACGAGGACACTAGAAAGCAATGTCGGAGTCCGTTTCCTCCGGGAACCAGTTGACGTTCCACGAGTGGCACGCAGCAGTGCTCGGCGCCGCCGTCGGCGCGTTCGCCGCGTACCTCCACGTGCTCGAATACACTGCGCTCGGCGCGTCGCTTGCCGCCGTGTTCGCGCTCGCCGCGCTCGGCATCGCGTGCTACGGGAGCGTCGCCGGCCGCACCGTCAGGAAAGAACCGTGGTACGCGCTCGCCGCGTTCGTCGGCGCCGGCGCGCTCGTCCTCGCCGCGACCTGATAGTCTCTCGCCCGTTCAGTCGAAACGCTCGCCCGTTCAGCCCCAGCGCTCGTTCTTGATTGGGCGGTCGCCGACCGGCGCGACCTCCAGGTCGTCGCCCTCGTAGGCGAGCGCTTCCACGAGCGCTTCCGCGCTCTCGACGGTCGAGACGTAGGGAATCTCCTCCTCGACGGCCGTGCGGAGCGCGTCGACGTCGTCGGAGACCAGGAAGTCCACGTCGCCGCGCGTGATGGCCTCCGAGACGTCGTCGAACACGGCCACGTCGAAGTACTCCTCGAAGCCGTCCACCGGCAGGTCGACGACGGCCGTCCCGCCGAGTTCCGGCGCGTTGTCCGCCGCCAACTGGGCCTTCCAGTACGCCAGGCCCGGTTCCGAGGCCGTCCCCATGACTTCGCCTGTGGACTTCATCTCCGGGCCGAGGCGCGGGTCGGAGCCCGGCAGGCGGTCGAACG
>JBDGQF010000456.1:0-17356 GCA_042219255.1 Halobacterium sp.
GACCTTGCCATGGTCACAACCGGGGTTCAAATCCCCGCCAGCGCACTTCTCTGAATACTACGCCGACGAGCGACGCCTGTGTCGCTCGTCGCGTTCTGCAGTGAATGCGATGGGATTTGAGCAGGAAAGACGCAGCGCGACCGGCGGGAGCGACCGTCTTTCCGAGTTCAAATTCGGGAAGACCACCGGTCTTCCAGCGTCCCGCTCGCGGTGGTCGAGGGACTCCCCGCCAGCGCACTTCTACTGAACTCACGATCGCGAGAGGCGGCCGTGTCGGCAATGAGTTAGTGTTCGCGCACTCGCGTGCGGGACTACCGGCCGACTTGCGTGACGTCGTCTTCGACGTCGGCGCGTGAGAGTTCGCGGTCGTGTTTGCGTTCGGCGTGGTCTTGGACGTGGTGGACGAGTTCGTCGATGTCGCCTGCTTCGAGGAAGAAGTCGCAGTCGCGGCCGACGTCGCGGCAGCTGTACTGGTGTACCATGCGTGGGTGGTGGGGTGGACTCGGAAAGAGCGTTCTGGCCGGTCACGCGCGGTCGCGGACGGTGGCGACGACGGCGAACGCGACTGCGACGAGCGCGATTGCGAACGCGATTGGGTTGCTGGTGCCGTCGCCGAACCGCCAGCCGAGTGCGACGTAGCCGATGGCGGCGATGGCGGCGGCGAGGAGGGCGATGCCGGTGAAGCGGCCTGAGCGTCCGGGCATGTGTTGTGGTACTGACTCCTGGTACTTCAACGGTGGGCCGGGCCACGCGCGTCGAGACCCGGTTCTATCAGATTCGTTACTTCAATTTTCTTCACTCGACGCGGCGCGAGCCACGCAGCAATTCGCCCGGATACTCGCATCGTGGCGCGTCTACCGCGACTGGTACGGGAGTGACACACATAGACTCGATGGATATTTGTCCGATAAGGATAACAGTACAGTGTCCCCCAATGAGCCGCCTGTCGAAGTCCGCGGTCATCCGGCGGTACTACCTCTACCGGGCGACCGCACGACCGAACTTCCACTACCCCGTCTACACGCTGTTCCTCCTGTTCAACGGGCTGACGCTCCCCCAGATTGGGCTCATCGCGACCCTCCAGTCCATCGTCGTGGTCGGCGGCGAAGTCCCGACCGGCTACGTCGGCGACCGCATCGGCCGCCGGAACAGTCTCGCGGTCGGCGGGTTCCTGCTGCTCGTGTCGAACGCCAGCTATCTCGTCGCCACCGACTTCATCGGGTTCACGTTCACGTTCGTGACGCTGTCGTTCGGCGGGACGTTCATGTCCGGGAGCGGGACGGCGTGGCTGTACGACACGCTCAAGGAACACGACGTCGAGGACGACTTCACGCACGTGTCCGGCCGGTCGCGCGCGCTCTCGCGCTGGGTGCAGGTCGTCACCATCCCCATCGGCGGCGTGCTGTACTCCATCAACCACTACTATCCGTTCTACGCTGGGGTCGCGGCGGCGGCGCTCAGTCTCGTGCTCGTGTTGCGCCTCCCGAAGAACCGGATGTACGACGACAGCGTGGAGGCCGTCGACGGCGAGGACGAGGACGACGAACTCACCATCGTGGACGCGCTCCCGGTCATCCGCGACCAGTTGCGCGCACCCAGCCTCCGGTGGTTCATCGTCTACATCGCGCTGTTCGCGGGCGCGGTGTTCACGATGGACATGTGGATTCAGCCCATCGCCCAGGAGTCCCTGGCGGCGTCGTTCGGTCCGACGCTGGAGTCCTGGGGGCTCACGGAGGGCGTCATCCTCGGCCTGCTGTACTCGGCGTTCACGCTCATCGGCGCCGTCGCCAGCGACTACGCCAGCGACGTCGAAGACCTCATCGGCGTCCGGAAGGCGATGATGCTGATTCCCGCGGGCATCGCGGCGTCGTACGTGCTGGCGGGCATCTGGCCGATTCTGGCGTTCCCGATGTTCTTCATCATGAAGGGCGGCGGCGCCATCACCGGCCCCATCCAGAACCACTACGTCAACGACCAGGTGCAGTCCGTCGGCCGCGCAACCCTGCTGTCCTCGGTGAACATGCTCCGGCAGGTCGCGGGCATCCCGTTCCGCGTCGGCAGCGGCATCCTCGCCGGGATGTTCACGAGCATCAAGGCCGTCGCCATCCTCGGCGGCATCTTCCTCGTGGGGTCGGCGCTGCTGTGGACGTTCCGGTCGCCCATCAGTCCGGACTACGAGCGCGACAGCGGGCCGTCCTCGCCCGCCGACCCCGCCGTCGAGGACTGACCGCGCCCGCCGCTCTCTGGCACTGTTCCCACCACCGTCGCTAAGTGCGACGGCGCCCCAGTTCCGTGCATGACAGTCATCGCGATGTTGAGCGTCGCACCGGTCACCGAGGAGAGCATGGCGGGCGAGGTCGCGAAGGCGGTCGCCGCGCTCGACGACTTCGACGTGGCGTACGAGACGAACCCGATGGGGACGGTCATCGAGGCGCCGGACATCGACACGCTCCTCGCCGCCGTCGGCGCGGCGCACAAGGCCGTGGACGGCGACCGCGTGAGCACGTTCCTGAAGGTCGACGACAAGCGCACGACCGACCAGTCCGCCCGGGAGAAGGTCGACGCCGTGGAGCGCGAACTCGGCCGGGAGGCGCGCTCCGACCGCGACTGACCGAGCGGGCCTCGACGCCACAGTCGGACTGAGAAACCTCTTGTGTGGGGGCGCCGAACCCGGCGGCATGGACAGTCTCAACCGGATGGCGCTGGAGCTCGCCGACGAGGCCCTCGAGTTCACGGAGGAACTCGACATCGGCGCGTTCGAGCTGGCGAACGGCGCGACGGTCATCGACTTCGGCGTCGAGCACCGCGGCGGCCTGGAGGCCGGCCTGCTGCTCGCGGAACTCCAGACCGCCGGCCTGGCGACCGTGCAGACGCGCGTCGACGACGTCGCGGGCGCGACGTTCCCGCACGTGGAACTCGCCTGCGACCGCCCCGGCGTCGCCCTGCTGGGCTCGCAGAAGGCTGGCTGGGAGTTGACGACCGACGACTACGAGGGCCTGGGCAGCGGCCCGGCCCGCGCGCTGGTCGCCCGCGAGGGCGAGTTCGAGGCCATCGACTACGTGGACGCCTTCGAGTTCGCGGTGCTCGCGCTGGAGAGCGACGAGTTGCCGACGGAGGCCGCCGCCGAGCAGGTCGCCGACCTCGCGGACGTGAACCCGGAGAGCGTGTTCCTGCCGGCGTACCGCACGGCGAGCGTCGCGGGGAGCGTGACCGCCGCGGCGCGCGCCGCGGAACTCGCGATGTTCCGGTTGTTCGAACTCGGCTACGACCCCACGGACGTCCTCACGGCCACCGGGAGCGCGCCCGTCGCGCCCGTCGCCGGCGACGAGGAGGAAGCCATCGGCCGGACGAACGACGCGCTGGCGTACGGCGGCCGCGTCCACCTCACCGTCGCCGAGGACTTCGACGAGTTCGCCGCCGTCCCGTCCTCGGCGGCGGAGCGCTACGACGCGCCGTTCGCCGACATCTTCGCGGACGCGGACTGGGACGCCAGCGCCGTCGACGAGGGCGTCTTCGGGCCGGCGCAGGTCACCGTCGACGTGACGGGCGGCCCGACGTACGCGCTCGGCGACGTCCACGAGGACTTGCTCGCCGAGGGCTTCGGCGTCGCGTAACCGGACGCAGGCGCGGTCGCAGTCGTCGGTCGCGAAGCCCCGTGTCCCAGCCGTGGTCGCCGGAGGGCGGCGTTTTATCTTCTGCGCGACACACCGTGCGTGCATGAACGCCCTGTCGGGTCGGTCGGTCGCCGTGGTGGGCGCCGGGTTCGGCGGCCTGTCGACCGCGTGCTATCTCGCGGACGCGGGCGCGGACGTCACCGTCGTCGAGAAGAACGAGCAGGTCGGCGGCCGCGCGAGCGCGCTGGAGCGCGACGGCTTCACGTTCGACATGGGGCCGTCGTGGTACCTGATGCCGGACGTCTTCGAGCGGTTCTTCGCGGACTTCGACCGCGAGCCGACGGACTACTACGACCTGACGCACCTCGACCCGCACTACCGCATCTTCTTCAAGGAGAACGCGGGCAGGCGCCCGGGCCGGGACGCGCCCGGTCTGGACGTGAACGCGGACGGCGACGTCGTCGACGTGACGCCAGACCGCGAGCAAGTCAAGGAGGTGTTCGACGCGTACGAACCGGGCGCGGGCGAGAAACTCGACGAGTACCTCGCGCAGTCGAAAGAGAACTACGAGGTGGGGATGGAGCACTTCGTGTACGAAGACCGTCCCAGGCTCCGGGACTGGCTCGACCCCGAACTGGCGCAGTACGCGCGCGGCCTCACCCTCCTGGGGTCGATGCAAGACCACGTCGAGCAGTACTTCGACCACCCGAAACTCCAGCAGGTGATGCAGTACACGCTGGTGTTCCTCGGCGGCGCGCCGAACTCGACGCCCGCGCTGTACAACCTGATGAGTCACGTCGACTTCAACCTCGGCGTCTACTACCCCGAGGGCGGCATGTCCGGCGTCGCGCGCGGCATCGCAGACGTGGCCGAGGAACTCGGCGTGGAGTTCCGCACCGACCACCCCGTCACCCAAATCAAGGGGCGGCGCGGCGGCTTCAAGGTGGAGACGGACGGCGCGACGGACGTGCTCGCGGACGTCGTGGTCTCGGACGCCGACTACGCGCACACCGAACAGGAACTCCTCCCGCCACAGAAGCGCCAGTACGACGCCGACTACTGGGAGTCCCGGACGTACGCGCCGTCGGCGTTCCTGCTCTACCTGGGCGTCGAGGGCGACGTCGACCCGCTCGCCCACCACACGCTCGTGCTGCCCAGCGACTGGACGCACCACTTCGACCAGATTTTCGACGACCCAGAGTGGCCCGACGACCCGGCGTACTACCTCTGCGTCGCCTCGCAGACCGACGACTCGGTGGCGCCCGACGGCCACAGTAACCTGTTCGCGCTCGTCCCAATCGCGCCAGGCCTGGACGACACTGAGGCCGTCCGCGACGACTACCGCGACCTCGTGCTCGACGACATCGCCGAGCACACGGGCGTCGACCTCCGCGACCGCATCGTCGTCGAGGAGCGGTTCTCCGTCTCCGAGTTCACCGACCGGTACAACAGCTACCGCGGCACGGCGCTCGGCCTCGCGCACACGCTCCGCCAGACCTCATTGTTCCGGCCGCCCCACCGCTCGAAGGCCCTGGACGGCCTCTACTTCACTGGCGCGTACACGACGCCGGGCATCGGCGTGCCGATGTGCCTCATCAGCGGCGAACTGACCGCCGACTACGTCATCGACGACGCCGCGTAGATGCTCCGCTACCTCCTGGTGTTGTCCCGGCCGCGGTTCTGGTTCTACCTCGCCGGCCCGGTCGTCGTCGGCGTCGCGTACGCCGCCGACTCCGTGCCGGAACTGTTCTCCGCGCCCGCCGTCGCGCTGTTCGCGTACTTCCTCGTGCCCGCGAACGTCTTCCTGTACGGCGTCAACGACGCCTTCGACCGCGACGTCGACGAAGCGAACCCGAAGAAGGAGGAGAAGGAGGCGCGCTACCGCGGCGGCCGCGCCGTCTCCGCCGTGGTCGCCGCGTCCGGCCTCCTGCTCGCGCCGGTGGCGCTGGCGCTCCCCGCTGTCGTGGCGCCGTGGCTGGCGGCGTGGGCCGTCCTCGCCGTCGAGTACAGCGCGCCGCCGTTCCGCTTCAAGACCACGCCACTCCTGGACTCCGCGTCCAACGGCCTCTACGTCCTCCCGGGCGCGGCCGCGTACGCGGCGGTCGCCGGCCACCACCCGCCCATGCTCGCGGTCGCTGGCGGCTGGCTGTGGGCGATGGGGATGCACACGTTCTCCGCGATTCCGGACATCGAGCCAGACCGCGAGGCCGGCATCACCACCACCGCGACGGTGCTCGGCGAGCGCCGCACGTACGCGTACTGCGCGGCGTGCTGGCTCGCGTCCGCCGCCGTCTTCGCTATCGTGGACGTCCGCCTCGGCGCCGTCCTGCTGGCGTACCCGTTCCTCGTCGCCGGCATCGTCGCCAGCGACGTGTCCGTCGACCGCGCGTACTGGTGGTATCCGTTCGTGAACACGCTCGTCGGCGCCGTCATCACCATCGGCGGCCTCTGGAGGCTCACGCATGGCTGACGGCGAGCCAGTCGGCGCCACGCACTCGTGGACGCGCGCCAGGGTCGAGCGCCGCCTCGACGGCGTCGTCGCCGACCACCGCTTCGAAATCGCGGTCGTGTTCCCCGTCGTCGGCGCCGCCCTCCTGCTCGCGTCCGCCTGGGGGTGGCTGCCGGAGCCGCTGGCGTTCAATCCCTACCTCGTGCTCGCGGGCGTCGCGGTCATGCGCCTCCCCCTGGTCGCCGGCCTCCTCCCCCTCACGGGCCGCCGCGCCGCAGTCGCCTTGCTCGCGCTCGTCGCGTACGCGTACGGCATCGAACTCGTCGGCGTCGCGACCGGCTGGCCGTACGGCCACTTCGAGTACCTCGTCGACCTCGGGCCGATGCTCCCGGGCGGCGTCCCTCTCGGTCTCCCCGTGTTCTTCCTGCCGCTCGTCGTGAACAGCTACCTGCTCGTCCTCCTGCTGTTCGGCCGGCACACGCGCCGCGCCGTCGTCCGACTGCCCCTGGTCGCGGCCGTCGTCGTCTGGATGGACGTCGTCCTCGACCCCGGCGCCGTCGCGCTCGGGTTCTGGACGTACGACGCCGCGGGCGCGTACTACGGCGTCCCGCTCTCGAACTACCTCGGCTGGGTCTTGTCGGCGTCCGTCTCCGTCGCCCTCCTGGACTGGGGGTTCGACCGCGCCGCGCTCCACGACCGCCTCACGCAGTGCCCGTTTCTCCTCGACGACCTGGTCAGTTTCGTCATCCTCTGGGGCGCCATCAACCTCGCGTTCGCCCAGGTCGTCCCGGCGCTCGCGGCCGCGGTGCTGGGCGCCGCGCTCCTCCGCACCGACCGCTTCGACTTCACCGTCCTCGGACGCGGCACGGACGACCGCTGAAAATCAGGTCGATGGCCGGTTACGGCGCCGGGTGCGGGTCGCCGTGGCCGCGCCGGTGCTCTGCCGGCGACGACACACAACTCACGCGGTAGAACACGCGCTCCGGGTCGCCGTAGTACGCCCAGAGCGCGCGCGTCTTCGCGAGCAACCAGAGCTTCCGCGGCGTCGACAGGCCCGGCGTCTCCGAGAGCACGTCGCAGTCCCGCGCGCGAATCTCCCGGTGGTGGTCGGCGTACAGCACCGCGGACAACAGCACCGCGAACTGGCAGTCCTCGGGCAGGTACTTGATGCCCGCGACGCCCTCGCGGTACTTCACCTCGGTGCGCGCGAGTTCCGCGCGCATCGCCTCCCGGAACCCGGGCGTCACGTCGCCGCGGCGCAACTGGTCGACGGTGACGTCGTGCGCGCGCCGCGTCTCCCCGGGCAGGTAGACGCGGTCGTAGTCCCGGACGTCCTCTCGGACGTCCCGCAGGAAGTTACTGAGCTGGAACGCTTCCGCGAGCGCCGCGGCGTGGGGCGCCGCCGTCTCGCGGTCGTCGACCTCCATCACGTCCATCATCATGTTTCCGACGGCGACGGCCGACCCGCGCATGTACGCCGCGAGTTCCTCGTGGGAGTCGTACCGCGTCGTCTCCAGGTCGGCGAGCATCGCGTCCACGAAGTTGTCCACGTCCTCGTCGGCGATGCCGTACCGGTCGGCGAGTTCGCGGAACGCCGAGAGGACTTCGCGTTCGTCCTCGCCGAGCGCGTCCACGCTGTCCGCGGGCGCGTCGCCGAGCGCCACCGCGCGCACCGCTTCCAGTTCCCGGCGCTGGGCGGCCGGGTCGCGGTCGGCAGTCGTGTCCACGACGTCGTCCGCCACGCGGAAGAACGCGTACAGGACGTACGTCGAGTGCCGGACGCGCTCGGGGAGCAGGCGCGTCGCGAGGTGGAACGTCTTCCCGGTCTGCCGCTGTATCGCCTTGCTCGTCGAAATCTGGGTGCGTTCTACCATTGGTGGGGGTCAGAAGCGGCACGCCGACGGAGCAGCGCCCGGCTGTGCTACCCACCTATTCGTGTTGAGAGAAGAAAAAACACGGTGGCAGGAGCGGGGGCTTCCGCATTCCGCGCGCCGCCGGCAGCAGCGAGTAGCCGGCGGCGGCGCGTCTCCGCACCACTGAAGGCCGTGCGCGCCCGAGCGGGCGTATGCAGCGAAAGCCGGTTCCGCCCGCGCCGTCGTCGCTCGACCGCGTCTGGACGGTACGGGACGCCGCGCCGCTCGTCCCCGAACCGGAGGGCGACTGCTGTCGCCGACTCGTCGAGCGCGCGGACGTCCCAGACCGCGGGACGGCGTCGGCGTGGCTCGTGTTCCTTGCGGCGCTCGGCGTCGTCGACGACACCGCCTCCGGGTACGCACGCAACCGCAGCGAGCCGTCGCGCTCGGAACTCGCGGCGGCGTTCCGGGAGAACGTGTTCCTCGCCGCGGAGTGCGTGGACGCCCTCGGCGACGACCCGCGGACGGCCGAAGACGTCTTCGAGGACGTCCGCGACCACGTGCCGCAGTGGGAGCGCGCGAAACGCGAGGACTGGAAGTCCTTCTGGACGGGGCGCGTCGGGCGCCGCCTCGACTGGGCGGTCTTGCTCGGACTCGCCGAACGCAGCGACGACGGCTACGTCGCCGGGTGACTACTCGACGTACTCGCTGTTCCTGACGTAGAACACCGCTTGCCCGCCGAACACGCCGACGCCGGCGGCGACCGCCGCGCCGATTGACCCCGAGTAACCGCTCTCCAGCGCGACGTAGCCGCCGGCGACGCCGACCGCGAGCGTCGCCGCCGCGGCGAGGGCGCCGTCCACCACCTGTTCCGTGCTGGACTTCGCGGCCTCGTAGCGGTCGCGGTCGAGGCGCATGCTCGTGCGGACGAGCGACGGCGTCCCCGCCGCGAGACCGACCGCGAGCGAGTACGGCAGGGGGACGTATAGCGCCAGGCCGCCCGTGACGACGCCGGCGGCGACCAGGCCGACGACGAACTCCAGCGTGTTCGCACTGACCATGCCTCGCGTTCCCCGCGGGGCGCGTAAAACAGTTCGGTCGGACAGAGGGTAGTCCGTCGTGCCGTCGGTGCCGGAACGGTCAGTCCGCCGTGCCGTCGGTACCAGAACGGTCAGTCCGCCGCGCCGGAGTCGCCGCCGACGCTCGTGACGGTGCCGACGCCCTTGCTCGCGCCCTCGCGGAACACGAACCGCTGGCCTTCCTCAACGAGGTACGGCCGAAACTTGAACCGGACGCTCGTCTCGCCGGTGTCCCCGGGCAGCAACTGGCCGTCTGAGGGCTCGAAGCGCGCCGCCTCGCCGATGGTCTCCAGGTGGACGACTGGCTCGTAGCCGGCGTCGATGCGTGTCGGGTGGTTCAACACCATCACTTCCGCCTCGAACTCGCGGACCGGCTCCGGGTCGGCGTGCCCCGGCAACAGCACCATCCCGCGCTCGACGTCCTCCTCGCGGACGCCCTTCAGCGCGATGCCGACGATGCGGCCGGCCTGCGCGCGGTCGACGCGGTGGTAGTGCATCTCGATGGAGCGCACCTCCACTGTCTTGAACTCGCCGTCCGGGAACGGCCCCAGGAGGAGTTCGTCGCCGGCCTCCACGGTGCCGGACTTCACGGTGCCTGACGCGACGGCGCCGACGCCGGTGACGTTGTACGTGCGGTCGATGTACATCCGGAACGGCCCGCTTGCCGCCGTCGTCTTCGGCAGTCGCTCGAACAGCTCGTCGAGGACGTCCATGCCTTGCATCGTCACCGCGCTCGTGCGCACGATGGGGACGACGTTGTCGCCGATTTCCTCGACGGCGGCGTCGACGCCGTGGCGCTCCACCGGGAGCGGCGACCGGCCGGTGTTCCGGAGCAAGCGCTCGACTTCGCGCTCCACCTCGACGACGCGCTCGTCGTCCACGATGTCGGTCTTCGTGATGGCGACGATTGTCGGGAGTTCGGTCGCCAACAGCACGCCGATGTGTTCTTTCGTCGTCTCCGTCGGGCCGTCGTCGGCGGCGACGGTCAACAGGCCGTAGTCGAGTTTCTGGCCGACGAGGCCGCGAATCGTCGTGGACAGCCACGGCTCGTGGCCGACCGTGTCCACGAACGACACCACGCGGTCGGCCTGCTCGACGACGGCCGCGCGCTCGTCCTTCCTGTCCGGGTTCCGGACGTGCAGCGGACCGTCCTCGTCGAACCCGTACACGCCGTAGGAGAGGTCGGCGGACAGGCCGCGCTCGACCTCGTGCGGCTGGACATCGAGGAACTCGCGGGTGTCCCCGTCGCCGTCGTCCGGGTCGCCCGTGACGAGGCTGCCGACGAGCGTCGACTTCCCGTGGTCGACGTGGCCCGCCGTCCCCACGATGAGGTGGTCGTCCTCCTGGGTGAGTGACGCGCCGTCCTGGACGGTGGCGACGCCGACGATGCCCTCCTCGGGGCCGTCGCCGTCCGCGACGCTGTCGACGCCCCACGTCTGGACGTCCGCGATGTGTGCGCCCGCCTCCTCGGCGAGCAGGCTCAGCACGTCCATCGTCTCCGAGAACGTCTCCGGGGAGACGCCCGCGAGGCCGCCGTCGTCGGTGACGCCGAGCACGTACTCGGCCTCCCCGTCGCCGGACAGCACGCGGTGCCGGAGCTGTGCGGCCAGACTCTCCATCCGGCCGTCCGCGAGGTGGACGTCGCGGCTGAACCGTTCCTTGAACTCGACGCTGCCGCCCTCCTGCTCCCCGCTCTCGAGCGCGGCGACCAGTCGGGCTCGGTCACGCCCCATGCACGCGGCTTGGGGAGAAGCGACCAAAAGCCTTCCCCGGGTAGCGGTCCGGAGACGTACAGAGACGGCCGGTTCGGCAGTCGCTCGCGCCGCTCGCGTCACTCGCTCGGTCGTACCCAATACCCTATTCGCACGGTCACCCTCCCTGTTTCAGTCGCTCGTAGGCTTCGTTCACGCGGGAGAACTCGTCCTCGTCGCCGCCCCTGTCCGGGTGGAGTTCGCGCGCCTTCTCGCGGTACGCCGCCCTGACTTCCTCGTCGCTGGCGCCCGGTTCCACGCCGAGCACGCGGTAGTCCTCCCTCCGCGGCGTCGACGCCGCCGCACCGGTCGCGTTCGCCTGCGCCCTGTCGCCTCCGGTGCGCCGCCGGCGGCGCCGCGACCGCCCGCTCCCCGTCGTCCGGCGCTGTCGCTCGCGCTGGCGTCGCTCGCGCTCGAACTGCTCGCGGGAGACCCGCCGCCGCCGGAACGCCGCGTCCGCGAGGCGGCCCGACGCGTGCAGGTAGAAGACCGCTGCGGCCGCGCCGAACGGCACGGCGACGCCCAGGGCTACCGGACTGTACGCGACGCCGAGCACGCCGAACACGACGCCGAGCGCGCCGAACACGCCCGTCAACCCCCAGACGATGCTCGAATCCGTCTCCACACCCCGAGTTGGGGGCGCGAGCGTAAAACGTGTTGGCCCCACCGGCTTTCACGGACGCACTCGTACCCACTCACATGAGCGTGTCCGGCGTCTGCCAGATATGCGAGCGCGGCGACGCACAGTTCGCGTGCGACCGCTGCGGCGCGGTCGTCTGCGAAGCCCACTACGACGCGGAAACCGGCTACTGCACGGAGTGCGCCGCCGAAGCGCGCGGCGGCCCCGGCGGCCCGGGCAGCACCGGGCCGTCGTGACGCGGCGTCACCGGTGCTGGTTCAGGCGCTCCTTCAGGCGGCGCGCGGCGTCACCGGCGGCGCGCGACCACTCCGGCGAGTCCTCGCCGGCGAAGATGATGCCGCGCGTGGAGTTCACGACGCCGACGCCCTCGTCGTTCAGGCCGTACTCCACGGCGGCCTCAGCGTCCCCGCCCTGTGCGCCGACGCCCGGAACGAGGAACGGGAGTTCAGGCACGCGCTCGCGGATTGCTTCCAGTTCCTCGGGCGCCGTCGCCCCCACGACGAGGCCGACGTTCCCGTACTCGTCGTCCCACCCCGCGGCGCGCTCGGCGACGTGCTCGTAGAGGCGGCGGTCGTACGCCGCGAGTTCGAGGTGCTGGAAGTCCATGCCGCCCGGATTCGACGTCCGGCAGAGCACGAACACGCCCGCGTCCTCCCTGGAGAGGAACGGCTGGAGCGCGTCCTCGCCCAGGTAGGGGTTGACCGTGATGGCGTCCACATAGTCCAGAATCTCCGCGTACTGGCGCGCCGTGTTCCCGATGTCCGCGCGCTTGGCGTCCAACAGGACGGGCACGCCCTTCCCGTGGGCGTACGCCACCGTCTCGCGGAGCGCGCGCCAGCCGTCGCTGTCCTCGTAGAACGCCGCGTTCGGCTTGAACACGGCGGCGTGTTCGTGGGTCGCGTCGATGACGCGGCGGTTGAACGCCCACCGCGGCAGGTCGGCGTCCCGCACGTCCTCTGGGAGGCGGTCGACGTCCGGGTCGAGACCGACGCTCACGACGGAGTCCGCGTCCTCGATGCGCGCCGCCAGGTCGTCGAAGAAGCTCATACCTCGTCCTCCCCGCAAACGGCCAAAAGCGGTTCGCTTTCCGGAGAAGACACTTACCGGCGGCCGCCGACACGCCGCGTGTGCCCAGCGTCCGCTCCGCCCTCCGCGTCCTCCTCGTCGTCGCCGGCGCCGCGCTCATCCTCTACGGCGGCGCCGTGCTCGCGTCCACCGTCGGCGAGGAAGGCTTCCCCGTCGGCCTCGCTATCGGCGTCGGCCTCCTCCTGGTCGCCGCGGGCGGCGCGTCCCTCGGCGGCGCCGCACTGCTGTCCGGCGAGTCCCTGCGCCCAGTCCAGCGGGCCGCGCTCAAACTCGCCGGCGTCCTCGCCGTCCTCGCGTTCGTCCTCCCCACGGTCGGCTTCCTCGGTACGCCGGGCCTCCTGTTCGAGTGGTTCGGCGCGAACGGCCCCGTCGTCGCCATCCTCGCGTGGTTCTACCTCACGCTCGCCGCGCTCGCGCTCGCCGTCCTCGTCGCGCTGTGGCGCGCCGCCGAACTCCTCGCCGCCAGAATCAGGGCGTAGGTCAGGCCGCGTCGCGCTCACCGACGGCCGCGCCGAGCACGTCGAGCGCACGCTTCGTCCGCGCGCCGTTCGCCACGAACACCACGAGTTTCGGCGACGGCCCGCCGACCGGCCGCGTGCGCAGGCCGCGCTGCTCGGCCTCGTGCTCGGCCGCCTCCAGCCCGTCGAACAGTTCGACGCGCGCGCGGTCTGGCATCACGTACACCGACGCCAGGCGCTCGCCGTCCACGTGGACGTCGTAGGCGTGCGCGCCCTCGTCCGTCGGCTCCACGTCCGGGTCGGCGTTCTCCACCGTCAGCCGGTCGTAGGGCGCGTTCTCGTGGCCGGCCACCTCGCTCGACAGGAGTTCCGCGATGCGCTTCCCGTCCGTAATCTCGTCTTCGACCATCAGCCCTCCACCTCCGAGCGCGCCTTCTCCGCGGCGCCGTCGACGTCAACGCCGCGGCGGCGCGCGTACACCACCGCCGCCGCGTCCGCCGTCACGCCGAGTTCCTGCTGGAGCTGGTTCACCGCCGCCACCGTCTCCTGGCGGTCGTAGCCAGCGTCCACGACGGCGTCCAGCGCGCGCTCGAACGCCGACCGCTCCTGGAACAGGGACGCGTCCGGCGTGAAGCCCTCGGGAATCTCGACGCCGTCCGGGTCGAACGCCGCTTCCACGTCGCCGTCCGCGCGCTCCACGAGGCCTTCGCCCGCCGCGACGTCCAGCAGGCGTTTGGCCTGGTCGGGACTCACCCAGTCACGGTCGAGGGACAGCGCGACCACGAACGCTTGCTCGGGAATCCTGCGCTTGCCCTTCTGCTTGAACGGCGCGGCGACCGCTACCCGGAGACTCATACGCACAGCGAGGCCCGGAGTGCCGGTAAAGCCTGCGTTCTCGCCCAACCGAGCCTTTCAAGTACGTCCTCGGCCACTTTCCGCACATGCAATACCAGGGACGCTCCAAGCGCTCGAAGACCGGCGCGCGACTCCGCCCCCAGAACAAGAAGCAGAAGTCCAAGACTGGCCGCGCCCCCACCGAGACCACGGTCGGCGAACCGCGCTTCCGCACCGTCGACGCCCGCGGCGACAACGACAAAGTCCGCGCGCTCTCCACGAACGTCGCGAACGTCGCCACCGACGACGGCGCCGTCCGCGCGGACATCGAGGACGTCGTCGAGAACGCCGCGAACCCGAACTACGCCCGCCGGAACATCATCACGAAGGGCGCCATCATCGAGACGAGCGCCGGCCGCGCCCGCGTCACGTCCCGCCCCGGCCAGAACGGCCAGGTCAACGCCGTCCTCGTCGACGAAGAATAACGCGACCGCGTCTCTCCGTTCTTCCTCTCTCAGACGACACCTACGTAGCCAACAGCCCGTCAAACAGACTGACTGCAGCTATTGCGACTGGCCTGGCCGAGCATACGTGCGGCGGAGCCGCGCGTTTCACCGCGAGCCGGAGGCTCGCGGGGAGTTTTTAGCGTAGCTTTTTGCAAGCGGGGGTCGCCGTAGGCGACCCCCCGCAGTAAAAAGGTACTATTGGAACCCGATGTGGCCGCCGCGTTCGCGGCGGGATTCGGGGGTCTGGCTGCCTTTGAATTCTTCTTCGACGCGGTCGTAGTAGTCTTCGAGGTCTTCCGTGATGGTGGGGCGGACGTCCTCCATGGCTTTCCGGAAGTGGTGCATTTCGACGACTTCGGCGTCTTCGTCTTCGCGGAGTGCTTCGATGGCGGCTTCGCGCGTGATGTTCGCGAGGTCGCTGCCGACGTAGCCGTCAGTGACTTCAGCGAGTTCGCGGAGGCTGACGTCCGGGGCGAGCGGGATGTCGTCGGAGTGAATCTTCAGAATCTGCTCGCGGCCTTCCACGGACGGCTGGCCGACCTGGACGAGGCGGTCGAAGCGCCCCGAGCGGATGAGCGCGGGGTCGATGATGTCGGGGCGGTTGGTCGCGGCGATGACCATCACTTCTTCCATCTCTTCGAGGCCGTCGAGTTCGGTGAGGAGCTGGTTGACGACGCGCTCGCTGACGTTGTTCCCGACGTCCTGGCCGCGGCCGGGCGCGAGGCTGTCCAGTTCGTCGAAGAAGATGACCGTGGGGGAGACCTGGCGGGCCTTCCGGAACGTCTGCCGGATGGCCTTCTCGGACTCGCCCACCCACTTCGAGAGGAGTTGGGGGCCGCGCACGCTGATGAAGTTCGCGTCCGTCTCGTTCGCGACGGCTTTCGCCATCAGCGTCTTCCCCGTGCCGGGCGGGCCGTAGAGGAGGACGCCGGCCGGCGGGTCGATGCCCATGCGGGTGAACTTCTCGGGCTGGTTCAGCGGCCACTCGACGGACTCCTTGATGTCCTCTTTTGCTTCTTCGAGGCCGCCGACGTCGTCCCAGGACAGTTTCGGGAGTTCGACGAGGACTTCCCGCATCGCGGAGGGTTCGACCTCGTTGAGCGCGCCCTTGAAGTCCTGGCGCTTGACAATCATGCGGTCGATGAGGCTCGGCGGGATGTCCTCCTCGTCGAGGTCGATTTCGGGGAGGTAGCGCCGGAGCGCGCGCATCGCGGCTTCCTTCGTGAGGCTCTCGATGTCGGCGCCGACGAAGCCGTGCGTGTCGTCGGCGAGCGACCCGAGGTTCACGTCGTCCGACAGCGGCATGCCGCGCGTGTGAATCTTCAGAATCTCCTCGCGGCCGACTTCGTCCGGCACGCCGATTTCGATTTCGCGGTCGAAGCGGCCGGGGCGGCGGAGCGCGGGGTCGACGGCGTCCACGCGGTTCGTCGCCGCGATGACGATGACTTGTCCACGCCCCTCCAACCCGTCCATCATCGTCAGCAACTGGGCGACGACGCGGCGCTCGACTTCGCCGGTGACGTCCTCGCGCTTCGGCGCGATGGAGTCCAGTTCGTCGATGAAGATGATGGCCGGCGACTCGTCTTTCGCGTCCTCGAATATCTCCCTGAGTTGCTGTTCGGACTCGCCGTAGTACTTGGAGATGATTTCCGGGCCGGCGATGGAGAAGAAACTCGCCGACGTCTCGTTCGCGACGGCTTTCGCCAGCAGGGTCTTCCCAGTCCCTGGCGGCCCGTGCAGGAGCACGCCCTGTGGCGGCTCGATGCCGAGCTTCTGGAAAATCTGGGGGTGCTTCATCGGGAGTTCCACCATCTCCCGGACGCGCTGAATCTCGTTCTCGAGGCCGCCGATGTCCTCGTACGTGATGCCGCCGCCGGTGCGCTCGAACCCGCTGATGGGTTCCTCGCGGAGTTCGACGTCCGTGTCCTCGGTGACGAGGCAGACGCCCTCCGGTTCGGTCTCGACGGCGATGAGCGGAATCGCCTGGCCCGGTGACCGCATGAACGGGTGGTTCGTGCTCGACATCACGGGGACGATGTCGCGGGCGACGACCGGGCGCTTCAGAATCTGGCGCTTGACCATGCCTGCGGCATCGCTCCCGAACTGGACGCTCGCGTCCTCGGGGGGTGCGAGCACGAGTTTGTCGGCTTTCTCCGCGTCGGCCTTCCGGATTTTGACGCGTTCGCCGATGCCGACGTCCGCGTTCTGGCGCGTGAAGCCGTCGATGCGGATGGTGTCAGTGTTCCAGTCCTGCCGGTCGGCGCGCCAGACCTTCGCGGCAGTCGTCTCGGCACCCTCGATTTCGATGATGTCTCCCGGACTGAGCTTCAAGTGCAGGAGCGTGTCGGGGTCGAGGCGGGCGATACCCCTGCCCGAGTCGTTCGGGTAGGCTTTCGCCACCTCAAGTTGGACTTCGTTCATGATTGGAGACTGCGGGTGATGTGACGGAATCCGGCGTCGTGACGGAAGTACTTTCCGCCGCACCGCCCGCGGTTGTCACACTATAACACGCGGGGACGGAAAGACGTGATGCATTCCGCCGACGCTGCCGGCGTCCCGGACTGTCGGCGGCGCGCCGACTCGGCGTGCGGCGCGGGCGCCGCTAGTCCTCCTCGCGGTGGGCTTCCAGCGCCTCGTCGAGCGTCAGTTCGCCGGTCGCGACCTTCCGCGCCAACTCCTCGGTGATGGTGCGGTTCTGTTCGCTTTCCTCCCGCGACCGCGTCTTGATGACCTGGATTTCGCCCGCGGTCGGCTCGATGCGCCGCCCCTCGATTTCCTCGCCCGCCATCAGCGCGATGTTCGCCGCCGCGAGCACGTCCCCCATCCCCCTCGCGCCCGGCCCGAGGAACGGCGTCGTCCCCGTCTCGTCGACGAGTTCCACGCGCACGTCGTCCAGGTCGTCGATGATGCGCGCGCCCTCCAGGCGCGCGCCGTCGCCGACTCGCACCACGGCGTCGTCCTCGCCGGCGACCTCCTCGCGGACGACCTCCGCCGCGCGCTCGATGGGCACCTGGAACGAGCCCACGAGCACCCCGCCGCGTAGCACGGCGATGCCCGGCCGCGTCCCAGGGTCGACGCCGACGACA
>JBDGQF010000278.1:0-13260 GCA_042219255.1 Halobacterium sp.
CGCTGACGCGAGCAGGAGGGCCGCGCCGGTCTGCCAGCGCTCGACGAGGTCGACGACGTCGTTCTCGCTCACAGCTCGCTTGAGCACCTCATAAGGTGTAAGCGTGTCGACGGGAATCGAGTGGCGAGACTGCGCGGGAGGACGGGCCGCTTGCGCTATCTCGCGGGTGGTTCGCTGCGCGCGAGCGTGATTTCGTGGGCTTCGACGTCCTCGTAGGCGGCGAGGCGGCCGCCCACTTCGACGCGGCCGCTGTCCGTGTCGAGGACGATGGTGGCGACCTGTTCGGTGGCTTCCAGTCGCGTCTCCACGACTTCGCCGCGGTCGGTGCGCTGCTCGCCGGTGAGGACGTCGCGGCCGTCCACGGCGGCGTACACGTCGCCGTCGAGCGCCTGGACGTCCTTCACGCACCGGCGGATGGACGCGTACGTCCGCGGCAGGTCGACGGCGGCCGCCTCGGTCTCGTGGAGGGAGTCGTTCGCCGTCGACCAGATGACCGTGCCGAAGAACCCGGAGACGAGGAACCCGAGCGCGGAGCGGTTGAAGATGACGCCGTACTTCTCGGGGTCGTCGCGGACCGCGCCCTGCGTCGCGTACACGGAGTACTGGCCGTCGGCGACGGCGACGACGGGAGTCGTGATGCCGCGGCGGCCGCGCGCCGTCGTCGCCACCGCGCCGTAGTCGAACTCCTCTGGGTCTGGCGCGTCCGCGGTCGGCGTTACGACGAGGTCGACGCTGACGCCGCGGTCGCGGGCGGCCGCGAGTTCGTCTTCGAAGCGCTCCAGGAGGCCCGGCGTCAGCGAGCACACGAGTTCGAACTCCGCGTCCTCGATGACGTCGCCGAAGTACCGGAGAATCGTCGACCGCGACTTCACGAGCGAGACGGCCTCCGTCTCGCGCGTCGGCGTCGTGTACGCGTCCTCGAGGGACGCGACCATCTCCGCGAACTCCGACTGGAGGTCGGCGAACGCCTCCTCGGGGTCGATGGCGACGACCTTCATCGGCCGGGACTCGCGGAGTTCCACGAGGCCGCGGTCGCTGAGGCTCCTGACCGTGTCGTACACCCGCGGCTGGGGGATGTCGGTGCGGTCGGCGACGTCGCTGGCGGTGAGTTCGCCGTGCCGCAGGACAGTGAGGTACGCCTCGATCTCGTACTCGCCGAGGTCGAACCCCGCGCCGACTCGCTGTACCGTCTCGCGGAGGTTCTCGTCGCTCATACCGCCACCCACGGCGACCCCGCTCTTTTAGCCTGCGGTCGCCGGTCACTCGCCGGACACGATTCCGTCGGCGTCGACGCCGGCGGAGTGAGCGCCACGTGGAGGCACAGCGCGCGGCGGCCTACATGTACATCCGGTCGTCGGGGCGCTCGTCGTCGGCGACGCGCTCGACGCGCTCGCTCAACTCCGCGTAGTGCTGGGCGACCTCGGCGGCGAACGCCTCCAGCGGGCCGGTGTCGACGTCGAGGTCGTGGACGTCGCTGACGGCGTCGACGAGGCGGATGGCGGCTTCGACGTCCGGCGCTTGCGCGTGCACTGGAGTCGTGTACACGCACGCCCGGAGGTCGGAGTCGATGCCGCGCTCCAGGAGTTCCGCTTTCACGCCGTCGAGGAAGCCGTTGCCCATCGGCGGCACGTCGCCGTCCGCGAGGTGGGCGTCGCGGTAGTCCTCAGTCGCGACGTAGAACGCGCGGTGGTCGTCCGGCCCGTGCGCGACCGGGACGCCAGAGAGGACGGCGACGTCGCTGACGTCCTCGGCCGTCAGCCAGTCGATGAACGATTCGCTGAACGCCGACGCCACGGACACCGGGACGAACAGTTCGCCGACGAGCACCGTGAGGTCGACGTCCGTCGCGGAGAAGAAGCGCGTGTGGTGGCGCGGCACGCCGTTCTCGAACGGCGTAATCGCGGGGAGACCGGGCGCCGTGACGTAGCCGGTCTGCTCCAGTTCCAGGTGGTCGACGAGGAAGTCCGCCGCCGTCAGCCCCGCGAGCCCGAACTCCGAGAACCCGCAGACCACGGTGTCGCTGGGGTCGCCGTCGTGCCCGAACCTGAACAGTGAGTCGTCGCCGCTGGCCGCGTCCCGTCGTGCCGCCGTGTCTGCCATACGCCCACGTCGGCGACCAGCGACTTATCGCTTGCCCGCGGCGGCCCCTGCGCACGGAGACTCTGTTTCGAGGGACACTCCAGCAGGTGTTGCACGCTGCTTATCGTCCGCGAAAATGAGATGAGAGAAATCGACACGTACCGGACTTGGCCGGCTCCGACTGAGAGGTAGTTTGAGCTGTATTCGTAGGCGCGCGCAGTAGTGGAGACCAGCGGCACTGGATAAATGTTATTTAGTTTAGTTTTTCGCGGATTTCGAAGACGCGAGTACAGTAAATTGAACGGAGAAGCGACCATAATTATCAAATATATAGATATTTCATAGCGTGGCTGGAAGGCTTTCGTTGGCCGACCACTCGAGTAGTTCGTCGACGGGAGATATGCCATTTTCATATTCGTACTAGGGAATTTCGTTGTACAGTTCGATGGACGCACCTGTTGCCATCCTCACCTCGGGAGTCGCACGTATGCAAAGAATTTGACTACGGATTCACGTTTCAGTGCGACGCCGGGATTCGAACGGACTCGGAAAATTGGGCGGTTCCTTGAGCCATATTTTTCAGGTCGTCGCTGGCCAATGCTCATCAACGTCTTTATGATTCATCTGGGATAATTCTCGGGCCGAGTCACTATGCCCAATCGTGTCAGGAAAGGAATCATATTCGTGGTCGTGGTGCTACTGACCCTAACGGGAGCGGCGCTGGTAAGCGGCACTTCACTGGTGCAAGGGGATGAGAATGCTACCCTCCAGATGGAAGAAATAGAGGATGGAGACGTTGCTAGCTCGACTATCGGCGAAATCGGCCACGTTACTGTCAATCAGACGAGTCGCTCGGAGTGGTTTACCCTCGACCTCCAGAACAACTACGACTCGCCGGTCGTGATTATGAAGCCAGTCGGTCCGACCGGTTCACACCCAGCACACGTCCGCATCAGAGACGTGCAATCGGGGAGTTTCCAGTACAAGATCGAAGAGTGGTCTAGCACCGACGGCCCTCATCAGTCAGTCCGAATCTCCTATTTCGTCGTGGAGTCCGGCACACACGAACTTGCCGATGGTATGACGCTGGAGGCTGGCACGGTGAACACCGACCACAACTTCAGCAGTGTCGAGTTCGCCAGTTCGTTCGACACCCGTCCGGTCGTGTTCTCTCAGTCTCAAACACACAACGGAAACCAGTACATCGTCACCCGGAATAACAACGTGACGACCAGTTCGTTCCTGACGCGCGTACAGGAAGAAGAAGGTGCCGATGGCAACCATACCATTGAGACGGTCGGCTACGTCGCCGTTGAACCAGGGACAGGGACAAACCAGGATACCCCATTCGAGGTCGGACGGACAGACCCAGTTGTCGAGGAAGCGGGCTACACCATCGATTTCGCCCGGACGTACGACTCGTCCGTGGAGTTCGTCGCCGACATGCAAACACAGAACGGTGGAAACACCGCCGAACCGCGACTCGACTCGCTGACGGGGGATAGTGCGACAGTATTCATCGAAGAAGAGACCACCGCGGACTCGGAGACAGACCACCCAGGTTCGGAGGCGATCGGCTACCTGACATTCGACGCTGCTGGGACACTGACGTCACAGACGAGCAACGAGAAACCGACCGCTGAGTTCACTCATTCACCGACTGAACCAACTGCCGGTGAAGACGTAACCCTCGACGCGAGTGGTTCTAGTGACTCGGATGGAACAGTTGCGGAGTACCGGTGGGACGTCGACAACGACGGGACGGCAGACCTACTCGGGCAGCGTATCGACCACCAGTTCAGTGAAGAAGGCGTGTACACTGTCTCACTGACTGTCGTCGATGACGACGGCTCGTCGTCGACGACCGAACGCCAAATCACGGTTGGAGCCGCTCAAACAACGACTCAGGCGACGACACAGACTACCACGCAGACAGGCTGTCAGCCAGCGGACGACGGGACAATGGTGCAGGCCGTCCAGTTGCACACGGACGACCCGAACATCGAGACCGGCGACCCTGGTCAGATATCGGGCGCAATCGCAGCGGACATCTCGAACAACTGTCCGATAAAGGTTCAGCTGACGCTCGAAGTCCCTAACGGGATGCGAATCGAGGGCGGCAACGACATCCGTAGCGGGGGTGGCGGCCTCGTCACGTCCACGTTCACGGTCGAACCAGGCGAGTCCAAGAGCATCTCCGCAGACGTATACAGCGCGGACGCCGGCGAGAAGGTCGTCAAGTCCTCCATCACGTACTATCCGGTCGACAATCAGGACATGGCACGCCAGCAGGACACAGGCACCCTGACCTTCGACGTGGCACCGCAGAGCACCACCGCGACACCTACAGAAGAAACGTCGACAGCGACGGCGACACCGACGACGGCCGAACAGACTAGCCAGACGGAACAGGACTCTGACGGCGACGGCGTACCCGACGAGGACGACTACGCGCCCGACGACCCGAACGTGCAGGTAAAAAGCGACCTGCAAGAGGACACGAGCAGTGAATCAATCTCTGTTCCCGGGTTCGGCCTACTCCATGGCGTGACCGCCGCTATGCTCGCAGGACTTGTCGCTCACCGCCGCTTCTCCTGACGCTCCCGTTCCACAACTACCCACCCTTCTACGGTAATTCGACAGTAACACGCAGTCGTCCGATTGCAGTGTCCAGGCCGAGCCGGTTGATGGGTACTGACAGCGAGGTTCTCAGTCCCGCGGGTGGAAGACGACGCGCTGTTCGAGTTCCGGGTCGATGCCGTGTTCGCGGGCGTACTCGGCGAGCACCTGGTGCTGGACGCCGAGGCTGTCGACGCGGTGGGCTTCGTCGAGCGCGGGGAACTCGTCGTCCGAGTAGAACAGGTAGTCCGTGGTTGCGAGCGTGTACGTGGCCTCTGGGTCGACTGGCTCGCCGTTCACGCGCACTTCGACGAGTTCGTCCGTGGTCTCGTCCCAGCGGAGTTCCGCGCCGGAGACGTGGGCGTGCCACCAGTCGGGTTCCGCGAACCCCAGCGACCCGCCTTTCGCGCCGCGGAACACGTCCAGGAGTTCGGCGCCCGTGAGTTCCGCGACGGAGACGGGTTCCTCGAAGGGGACGACGCTGACGAGGTCGGCGACGGTGACGTCCCCCTCGATGGCGGGGCCGTCGCGGACGCCGCCGGAGTTCTGGAGCGCGACGTCGGTGTCGGCCGCCCACCGGTAGGCGTCCCCGACGAAGTTCCCGATGCGTGACTCGCCGCGGAACAGCGTGGACTCCGTGCGTTCCATCGGTTCGTCGACGTGGCCGACCACGTCGTTGAGTCCGGTGCGGTCCATGCGCGTCTGGAGGGAGTTCCGGAGCGGTTCGTAGACGGGTGCGTCGGCGACGACGTGCCGGTCGACGTCGCCGGACTCCAGGTCGACTTCGAGGACGACCTCGCCGCCGGAACCGGGGCGCGTGAGGAGCGTGCCGTCGATGCGCTCGGCGGGGATGTGGCCGCCGAGCACGGCGTCGACGTCCGTCGCCGCGGCGAGTTCCTCGTCCTGGCGGCCGAGGTGGGAGAGCGCGACGACGTAGTCCGCGCCCGCGTCGCGGAGTTCCGCGCTGGCGTCCCTGGTCGCGGCGATGGGGTCGGTGACTGTGAAGTCGCTCGCCATCGGATTCAGCGAGGGCGTCGAGTCGTCGAGCACGCCGACGAAGCCGACGTTCGCGCCGTCGCGCTCCACGATAGTCCACGGCACCGCGCCGTCGATGCGGTCGCCGTCCCGGGTGACGTTCGCGCTCACCCACGTCTGCGGGGACGCCGCGACGATTTCCGCGGTGACGTCGGCGCCGTAGTCGAAGTCGTGGTTGCCGAACGTCTCCACGTCCGGTTCCACCGCCTCGTAGAGGTCGAGGGCCTGCCGGCCCTCCGTGACGAGCGAGAGCACGCCAGGGGACGTGTTGTCGCCGGAGCCGGCGGCGATGGCGTCCCCGCGGCCGCGGAGGACGGACGCGAGCCGCGCCGCCTGCGCGGGCGAGTCGTAGACGTTCTCCAGGTCAGAGTAGTGGAAGATGCGTACCGCCATTACCGTGTCCGGACGCCAGCGGCGCGGAAGAGGGCTTCGGACGCCCGCGGACTCGCCGGGACGGCGGACACTGGCCGGGACAGACAGGGCTAAATGCGGGAGTCGGCTAATCCGGCACATGTTCACGGTGGCGACCGACGACGGCGACCTGCACGTCGCCGAGGACGAGGGCGAGCGCGGCCAGGACGGCCCGTTCCTCGTCGTCTACCGGACGCCCGAGCGCGAGCGCCGGTACGGCTGGTACTGCACGCACTGCGAGTCCGTCGACAACGCGATGGACTCGATGGGGCGCATCGAGTGCAACGTCTGCGGGAACTTCAAGAAGCCAGACGAGTGGGACTCCGCCCACGAGTAGTCGGACAGCCGGACAGCGGGCGCGGCGTCGCGGCAGGCGGCGTCGCGGCAGGCGCTGTAGCGCGCACGTAGTTTTATGCGGTGGCTGGCTGACGCCACAGGCATGTCTCGCGTCTGCGAACTCGATACTGATACCAGAGACCGCGTGGAGTCGTTCGTCACGGACTGGCTGACCGACAAGCGCGTGCCGAGTGCGGCCGTCGCGCTCGTGGACGGCGACGACGTGGTCTACCTGGACGCGTTCGGCGCGCGCGACCTGGCGTCGAACGCGCCGGCGACCCCTGACACGATGTACGGCGTCGCCTCCGTCACGAAGTCGTTCGTCGCGGCGAGCGTGCTCCAGTTGGCCGACGACGGCCACCTCGACGTCGACGACCCGGTCACCGACCACGTCGACTATTTCGCCGGACTGGACGACCCGCCGACCGTCCACGACCTGCTGTCGCACTCCTCGGGGATGCCCAGCGACGGCGCGAGCGTCGCGCTCATCTCGCGCTCGGTCGGCGGCGACGACGACACGTCGCCGCTGAGTTCTGACGCGGACGTCGAGCGGAACGTCCGACAGTCACTGGGCGAGCGCGCCGACGGCGACCGGTTCTTCTACTACAACACGGGCTACACCGTCCTCGGGAAACTCGTGGAAGCCATCGACGGCCGGCCGTTCCCGGAGTACGTCGCTGCGGAGGTGCTGGCGCCGCTGGGGATGGACCAGTCGGTGGTGCGCGCCGACCCGGCGGACTACGACGACGCGATGACGCCGTACCTGCTCGACGACGGCGACCTGGAGGCGACGGAGTTCCCCGTGAAGGGCGTGGGCGCGGCGGGCGGCCTCCTCAGCACGGCCAGCGACCTCGCGACCTACCTGGACTTCGCGATGCACGGCGACGACGGCGTGCTGCCGGACGACGCGCTGGAGCGCGCGCAGGCCGGCCACGCGACGCGCGGCGAGCGCCTCGACGGCGCACAGCGCCGGTACGGCTACGGGTGGATGCGGCGGCCGTTCCTCGGCGACGAACTCGTCGGCCACTCTGGGTCGCTGGCGGTGTCGTCTGCCTACCTCGGGTTCCTGGAGGACGCGGACGTCGGCGTCGCCGTGCTCGCGAACACGTCGCCGGACGTCCACCCGTCGTTCGTCGGCCCCGCGCTGCTCGCAATTCTGCAGGGCGAGGAGCCGGCGGACGCGGTGCCGTTCTACGCGCTCCGCGAGAAGGCCGAGCGGGTCGCCGGCACGTACGAGTCGTACCGGTCGGCGATGTCCGCGGAGGTCGAGGCCGACGGCGCGACGCTGGACGTGACGCTGGAGACGGCGCTGGGCGGCGAGTCGCTGACCGCGTTCCCTGACTCCCTCGACCGGAACGAATTGCAGTACCACACGGTGTCGGCGGGCGGCGACCGCGTGCCGCTGACGTTCGAGGCGACGGGGGACGGCCTGGACTGTTACTACCAGCGGTGGCGACTGCACCGAGTGGACGAATGACCACATTCTAGGAGTATACTCCAATATTTGGATCTCTAGATACCTGGTATCGAACAGTTGGCACGCGGCGGGAAGACTTATTACGGGTACTCTCGAAGCAGTGAGTGCATGGGGACTGTTACCACCCCTCCCGACGAGCAGGCCCGGTCGATTTTCGACGACCTCGGGTACAGCCTCGCAGGTGACGGCGCGGAGTTCTCCGCCACGCGCGACTGGAAAGAGATACGCGTGACAGCCGTCACAGACGACGTCGACGCGGACGAGGACAGCTCGTATCGCTGCTTCGTCACGTGGGCGGACAACGCCGACGCGCTCGAACGACAGTTGCGTCGGCTCGACCCGCCCTACGAGTGGGCAGTGATGGGTGTACAGGAAGACGGCGACTACGAAGTGGCGCGCGCCCCGCCGGTCGAGTAGCGCGCCCCTGCGGTTTCTGCGTTCGCCGGACGCGCAGCGACCGCTAGGACTCCTGCAGCGACTCGCGGGTCGCCGCGAGGCCGGCGTCCGCGTCCACGTCCGCGCCGAGCGCGTCGAACGCGTCTGCGAGCGCCGCGACGACCAGCGTGACGTTCTCCGGGCGCGCGCCGTGACCCATACAGCCGATGCGGAACACGTCGCCCGCCAGGTCACCGAGCCCGGACGCGATTTCGAGGTCGTAGTGCTCCAGGACGTAGTCGATGACGTCGCCGTCGTCGACGCCGTCGGGCACGCGCACGGCGTTCAGGCTCGGCAGCCAGTAGTCGTCCTCCGGGTTCAGGCCGAGGCCCATCGCCTCAACGCCGGCCTTCAGCGCGCCCGCGACGCGCCGGTGGCGTGCCCAGCGCTCCTCGATGCCTTCCTCGGCGACGAGGCGCAGCGCCTCGCGGAGCGCGTACACGTTCGACACCGGCGCCGTGTGGTGGTACGCGCGCTCGTCGCCCCAGTACCCCTCCAAAAGCGACAGGTCGAGGTACCACGACCGGGACTCCTCCTCGCGCGACAGCACCTTGTGCATCGCGTCGTCGTTCAGCGTGAGCGGACTCGCGCCCGGCGGACACGACAGACACTTCTGGGGGCCGGCGTACGCCACGTCGATGCCCCACTCGTCGACTTTCAGTTCGACGCCGCCGATGCTCGTCACCGTGTCCGCGACCACGAGCGCATCGTGCTCGTGGGCGATGTCCGTCAACTCGGAGACGTTGGTCTGTTTGGCGCCCGTCGACGTCTCCGCGTGCACGAACCCGAACACGTCCGGCTGGAACTCGTCGAACGCGTCCGCGACGTCACCGGGCCGGAGCGGCTCGCCCCACGGCGCGCCGACGCGCACGACGTCGCCGCCCGCGCGACGCGCCATCTCCGCCATCCGGTCGCCGAAGTAGCCGTTCGTCGGCGCGAGGAACGTGTCACCTGGCTCCACGAGGTTGCCGATGGCGGCCTCCATCGCCGCGCTCCCCGTCCCCGAGACGGGAATCGTCCACTCGTTGTCCGTCCGGAACGCGTACCGCAACAGCTCCTGGGTCTCGTCCATGATGTCGATGAACGACGGGTCGAGGTGGCCCACCAGCGGCGTGCTCATCGCCTTCAGCACTCGCGGGTGTACCGGACTCGGCCCCGGGCCCATCAGCGTTCGCTGCGGCGGCGTCAACTCTCCGACGTCTGGCGCGTCCGTCATACAGGAAACGCCCGGTAGGCGCGCGCTTGAAGGTTCTGGATGCGGAACGACCGTCCGCAGTCGCGGCCGCCAGCGACAGGAATTACGTACCCCCACGCCGAACCACGGGGCATGCAGCCCGAGTCGCCGTCGTCGCTCGCGGAACTCCTCGAACGCACCGTCGACGAGTTCCTCGGGAGCATCGCCGCCGGCATCCCCAAAGTCCTCACGGGAATCGTCTTCCTCGTCCTCGCGGCGGTCGTCATCAAGGTGGCCGTCACCGTCGTGCGTGTCGCGCTCCGACGCGTCTACCCAGACCAGCCAATCTACGTCCAGCTCGGCGCGACGCTCGTCACCGTCCTCCTCTGGTTCGGCGCGATACTCGGGTTCCTGTCCGCCGTCGGCCTCCCCGAAATCGCGGCGGCGCTCGGCACCGCCTCCGGCTTCCTCGCGCTCGGCGTCTCCTACGCGCTCTCCGGCATGCTCGAGGACGCCGTCGCCGGCATCTACCTGCTGCGCGACCCGGACTTCAACCCGGGAGACACCGTGGAATCCGACGGCACCACGGCCGTCGTCGACACCATCGAACTCCGGAAGACGCGCCTCGACGTCGGCGACGACCGGCTCGTGCGCGCGAACGCCGACATCGAGGACGAGTGGACGAAAATCAGCACGGAGACCGTGTCAGACGCGAGCTAAGCGCACGGCCACCCGCGGACTTATGCCGTCACGGCGCGTACCTCACGTATGTTCATCGGCCACGCCACGCTCGCGTTCGGCGTCGTCGCGCTCCTCGCGCTCCACTACGGGGCGTCCCGCGAGCGCGCGCTCGCGCTGGCCGTCGCCGCCGGCCTGTTCGCCGCCGTCCCCGACGTGGACATGGCGTACGCAGTCGTCGGCCTGTTCGCCGTCGACCCCACGAGCCCCATGGCCGTCGCGGAATCGTTCTGGGGCGCGTCCACCGTCGTCCACCGCGCGCTCACGCACTCGCTGGTCGTCGCGGTGCCGGCGGCCGCGGCGTTCGCGCTCGCGCCGACGCACCGCCGCACAGCGGCCGCGGCGCTCGTCGCGCTCGTCGCCGTCGCCGGCGTCGTCTCCGGCCCGCTCGCCGCGCTCATCCTCGGCCTGTTCGGCGCCGGCGGCTGGCTGGTCGCGCGGTTCAGTCACGCCACCGGCGTCCAGGGCAGGACGCTGTTCGGCGTCGCGCTGTTCGGCCTCGCCAGCCACCCCTTCGGCGACCTCTTCACGGGCGAGCCGCCGGAACTGTTCTACCCCCTCGACTTCGCCGTCTTCGACGGCCGCGTCCTGCTCTCGGGCGACCCGACCGTGCACTTGCTCGGCGCGTTCGGCGTCGAACTCGCCGCCGTCTGGCTGGGCGTCGCGGCCGCCGTCTGGCTGTCCGGCCACCGGCTCTCCGACCACGTGAGCGTGCGCGCGACGGCCGGCGGCGCGTACGCGCTCGCCGCGCTCGTCCTCCCGCCGCCGACCCTGGACGCGTCCTACCAGTTCGTGTTCAGCGTCGTCGCCGTCGGGTTCGTCGGCGCCGTCCCGAACCCGCGGCTCGGCGACCGGTCGCTGGCCCTGCCGTCGCTCCCGACGGCCGTCGTCACCGGTCTCGCCGCCGTCACGCTCGCCGGCACCGCGTACGGCGTCGCGTACGCGACCCAACTGGTCTGACGGCCGGGCCGCGGCCCGAGCATTCGTAACGCTCGTCCCGCAAGTCGGACGTGTGCACCGCGACCGACTCGGCGCGCTAGTGCGCGGCGACCGCGGGAACGCCGTGCTCGCGTGGTTCGTCGTCGGCAGCGTCGTCGTCGGCACGGCGACGCGCGTGCTCCGCGGCGTCCCGACCGTCGGCCGCGCCCCCCACGACCTCGTCTGGCTGGCGTTCGCGCTGGCCCTCCTCGCGCTCGCGGTGTTGCCGCCGGTGGCGTTCCGGCACCCGCGCGCGATGCTCCCCTGGGAAGTCCTCGCGCTCGCCGCGCTCCCCCTGTTCGGGCGCGCGCTCGCCGCGCCCGGCCTCCAGAGCGACCTCGCGACCTACCTCGCCGTCGCCGCGCTCGCGCTCGTCGTCGCCGTCGAACTCGACGCGTTCACGGCCGTCCGCCTCGCGAACTGGTTCGCCGTCGTGTTCGTCGTCGTCGCGACGATGGCCGTCGCGGGGTTCGTCGCGCTGTTCGGCTGGTGGTTCGACGTCGGCGTCGAGGCGACGTTCGTGCTGCCGGCCGACCCGCCGCTGACGCCCGCCGAGGTGCGCGAGGCCGTCGAAGCGCTCGTCCGGGACTTCGTCGCGGCGACCGTCTCCGGCGTCCTCGGCGGCGTCGTGTTCGCCGCGTACTTCCAGCGGTACACGGACGCCAGGGTGCGCCTGCCACCGGAACTGGAGGGGGTGTTCGAGTGAAACTCCGCGACCGACTCGGCGTCTCCGAGCGCCGCCAGCGCCAGGCGGCGCGCGCGATGCAGGCAGCGCTCGCCGCGTTCGTCCTCCTGGGCGTCGTCCGCGGCAGCGTCGCAATCGTCGTGAACGCCGGCCTCGGCCTCCTCGTCACGCACCTGCCCGCGGTGCTGGAGCGCGACTACAGCATCCCGATGGACGCCGGCCTTACGCTCTGGATTACCGCCACGGTGTTCCTGCACGCCGTCGGCGTCGTCGGCCTCCCCGGACTCACGGACTCCCTGTACGGCCCGAGTCCGCCGTTCTGGTACGACCACCTGACGCACTTCCTCTCCTCGACAGTCGTCGCCGCCGCCGGCTACGCCACCGTGCGCGCGCTCGACGAACACCACGACGACGTCGCGTTCCCGCCGGAGTTCACGTTCGTGTTCGTCGTGCTGTTCGTCGTCGCGATGGGCGTCCTCTGGGAACTCGTCGAGTACGCCACCTGGGTCGCCGGCAGGGCCGTCGGCGCGGACGTCCTCGTCGTCTACGGCGTCGACGACGTCACGCTCGACCTCCTGTTCAACGCCGTCGGCGCCGTCGTCGTCGGCGTCTGGGGGACGGCGTACCTCGCAGACGTCGCCGACGCCGTCCGGAGCGCGCTCGCCGACGCCGCCGAGTAGCGCCAAATGGGTGGGTGGACGTGTAACTGGCGGATACCTTTATGCGGCCGGCCGCGGAACTGCCGGCCGATGGTATACAAGAAGATTCGACTCATCGGGACCAGCGAGGACAGCTTCGACGCCGCCGCCGAGGACGCAATCGACCGCGCGGAGGACACGCTCCAGAACGTCAAGTGGGCGGAAGTCGTCGACCAGGGCGTCGAAATCGCGGGCGTCGACGGCCGACAGTACCAGGTAGAAGTAGAGGTCGCGTTCGAACTGGAAGGCTAGCGGTTACGTCCGGAAGGACTCACCACAGCCGCACTCGCTCTCCACGTTCGGGTTCTGGACGTGGAACCCGGCGCCCTGCAGGCCGCCCTCGTAAGCCAACTGGCTGCCGCCCACGTAGTTGAGGCTGGACTGGTCGACGAACAGGCGGATGCCGTTGCTGTCGAACACGCGGTCTTCGGGCTCGGGTTCGTGCTCGAAGCGCATCCCGTAGGACAGCCCCGCACAGCCGCCCTGCTGGACGTACAGGCGGAGGCCCGCCTCCTCGGGGTCCATGCCCTCGCCGTCCATGAGTTCGCGTGCCTGTGCGGCGGCGTCCTCCGTGGCGGTGACGACGACGTCTTCC
>JBDGQF010000278.1:13360-16528 GCA_042219255.1 Halobacterium sp.
GAGTTCGCGTGCCTGTGCGGCGGCGTCCTCCGTGGCGGTGACGACGACGTCTTCCTCCCCGTTCTCGGCGGTGGCGCTCATGTCGAACACGTTCGCGTCCCGCAGTCATAAGCGTGGTGCCACACCGCACTCTCGGCCACGTCCCCACGTGCCAGAAACCGTATCCGCCACAGTCCCGTCCGTTCGCCCGTGCAACGCTCCTCGCTGGTCGTCGCCGCCGGCGCACTATTGTTCGCGCTACCAGTCCCCGGGACGTTCGTCACTGGCGCCGCACTGCTGGTGGTCGGCCTCGTGATGCGCATGCGTTGACCGAGGGAGCGCGGAGAATCTGGGTTACTCGTCTTCGAAGCGCGCGTCCACGCTCTCGGCGTGCGCGTCCAGGCCCTCCGCCTCGGCGAGCGTCGTCACCGTGTCGCGGAGGTCGGCGAGCGCGCCCTCGTCGAGGCGCTGGACGGTCGTCGACCGCACGAACGTGTCCACGGAGAGGCCGCCGACGAGTTTCGCCTTCCCGTTCGTCGGCAGCACGTGGTTCGTCCCCGTGGCGTAGTCGCCGGCGGCGACGGGCGCGTACGGCCCGAGGAACACCGACCCCGCGGAGTCGATGCGGTCGAGCAGTTCCTCGTCGTCTGCCGCCTGGATGGAGAGGTGTTCGGCGGCGTACTCCTCGGCGAACAGCACGGCCTCGCTCATCGAGCGCGCGACGAACACGCCGCTGGCGTCGCTGTCGAGGGCGTCACGGATGGTGTCCGCGCGCTCCCGGTCGTCGACGCGCTCGTCGATTTCCTCGCAGACCGCTTCCGCCGTCGCCTCGTCGTCCGTGACCGTGACGACGCTGCTGTTCGGGTCGTGTTCGGCCTGCGCGAGCACGTCCGTCGCGACGAACCTCGGGTCGGCCGTCTCGTCGGCGACCACGAGCAACTCCGACGGCCCCGCGAGGAAGTCGATGTCCACGTCCCCGCGGACTTCCGCCTTCGCCGCGGTGACGTACTTGTTCCCGGGGCCGACGATTTTCTGCACGCGGTCGACCGTCTCCGTGCCGTACGCTAGCGCCGCGACGGCCTGCGCGCCCCCAGAGGCGTACACGCGGTCGACGCCCGCGACGTGCATCGCCGCCAGCGTCACCGGGTTCATCTCCTCGGCGGGCGGCGTCGCCACCACGACCTGGTCGACGCCCGCGACCGTCGCCGGAATCGCGCCCATCAGCACCGACGACGGGTACGCCGCGGTGCCGCCCGGCGCGTACACGCCGACCCGTTCGAGCGGGCGGAACCGCCGGCCGAGTTCGCGGCCTTCGGAGAACTCGCGGCGCCAGTCCTCGGGCACCTGCGCCTCGTGGAACTCGCGGACGTTCTCGGCGGCGGCCTCGATGGCGACCCGCGTCTCGTCGTCGATTTCCTCGTACGCGTGCTCGGCCTCGTCGGTCACGTCGATGTTCCCCAGTTCCACGTCGTCGAACTCGCTCGCGTACTGTCGGAGCGCGACGTCGCCCTCCTCGCGCACGCGGTCGACGACATCCCGGACCGTCGACCGCACCGACTCGACGCCCGCTGTCCGCTCGAACAGCGCGCGCCGGCGGTCGGGCCCGAGGTCCGCGACGGCTTCGTAGTCCATACCGATGCTAGGAGTGGCCGGCGAAAATGCGTTTCCATCCACGTGACAGACAGCGTTCACCGACCGCTCGCCGTTCGACAGGGACTAGTACGGCCTCGCGTCAACCGCGCACATGGCGCTCGACGCACTCCTCGGTAGCGGCCCCACGGCCGGCGACTGGCGGTCGCTCACCGAGGGCCTGCTCGAATCGTACCCGGAACCGACGTTCGTCGTCGACGACGACGGAGCGGTCGTCCTCTGGAACGACGCCGTCGCGGAGATGACCGGTGTGCCCGCGGCGGACGCCGTCGGCACGCCCGCCATCGAGATTTTCGGGACGGAGGGCGAGGACGAGACGCTCGCGGACGCGGTGGTGCGGCGCGGCGAAGCGGTGCGCGAGGACGACATCCGCACCGCCGAGATGCCGACCGGCACGAAGCACGCGCGGGCGTCCGCGACGCCGCTGCACGGGCCCGACGGCGTCGTCGGCGCCGTCGAAGTGCTGACGCTCGTCACCGACGTCGTCGAGCAGCGCAAGCGCGTCGAGGCCGTGCAGGAGACGCTCGCCGACGAAGTAGAGGGCGCCGTCCAGGAACTCCGGGACGCCAGCGAGGACATCGCGGCGTCCAGTCAGGAAATCAGCGACATCGCGGCCGAGCAGGCCGACGACGTCTCGGAGGTGGCGGGCGAGGTGTCGACGTTCTCCGCGACCGTCCAGCAGGTCGCGGCCAGCGCGGAGGAAGTGAACGCGCAGAGCCAGGACGCACTCGAACGCGCGACGGAGTCCCGGGAGGCCGCCGAGCGCGTGCTGGACGCCATCGACGAGTTCGCGGCCGCCGGCGAGACGGTGGAGGGGAACACCGACGACCTGCAGGCGAGCCTCGGCGAAATCGACCAGCTCGTCGACGTCATCAACGACATCGCCGACCAGACGAACATGCTCGCGCTGAACGCGAACATCGAGGCGGCGCGCGCCGGTGAGGACGGCAGCGGGTTCGCGGTGGTCGCGGACGAAATCAAGGCGCTCGCGTCGCAGTCCCAGTCGGAAGTCGAGGAAATCGAGGCCGTGGTCGCGGACATCGAGGCGACGAGCGAGGAGACCACGGAGAGCGTGACGGCGGCAATCGACCAGGTCGAGGCGGCGCGGTCGGCGGCCGAGCGCCTGCTGGAGAACCAGCGCCGCATCGAGGACGCCGTCCGGGAGACGGCCGACGGCATGGAGGAGATTGCGGCGGCGACCGACGAGCAGGCCGCCAGCGCCGAGGAGATTGCGAGCATGGTCGACGGCGTCGCAGACCGCGCCGAGGACGTCGCCAGCGAGACGGCCGACGTCGCCGCCGCGAACGAGCAACAGACCGCGATGCTGTCGGACATCGAGGACGCGGTACGGGACGCCGAGCGCGCGCTCGACGACACGTAGACCGGCCGGACGAGAAGAGTTGGGCGGCGTCGGGAAGGAAAGGGCGCGCCGGACGCGCCTCAGTCGTCGGCGCTGCCGGCGCGCAGCCTCCAGGTCAGTCGTCGGCGCTACCGGCGCGCAGGCGTTCGAGGTGTTCGGTCGCGCCCTCGCGGATGACG
>JBDGQF010000109.1:0-16416 GCA_042219255.1 Halobacterium sp.
CCCACCTCCGCGCTCGTGTACTTCAGGCCGAGGACGGTGAACGAGAGCACGAACACGAACCACACGACGGCCATCGCGGCGGCCAGTTGAATCTGGAAGCCGTTCGCGAGCACGTAGTCGAGTTCGTACGTCCACACGCGCATCGCCTGCAGCACGAGCACCGTCCCGAAGATGGCGAGCGCGGTGCGGAACGTGAGGATGAACGCGCCGATGAGTCCCGGCCGAATCTGGGGGAGCGTCACGTGGTAGAACGTGCGGGCTGGCGACGCGCCAAGCGACCGCGCGGCCTCCTCGGCGCGCGCGTTCACTTCCGCGTAACTCCCGCGCAGCAACAGGAGCGCGCGCGGAATCATCGAGTAACAGTACGCGACGAACAGGCCGCCGACGCCGGTCGCGACCGCGAGGTCGATGGCGCTCTCGCCCGTGAACCACGCGACGGCGTGCGTCAGCAGGCCGGTGTTCCCGAGCAGCACGATAATCATGAACGCGGCGACGATGCCGGGCAGGCTCACGGGGAACGACAGCACGGTGACGAGCGCGCCCTCCATCGGCAGGTCGTACTTCTCGAGGGCGTGCGCCGTCGCGGTCGCCGCCAAGAGGCTCACGGCGGTGGTCGCGAGCGCGAACCAGAGCGTGTTCCACGCCGCGCGCCGCAGGTAGGGGTCGGTGACGAGGCCGGTGTAGGCGTCGAGCGTGAACCCGCGGGAGACGTACTTCGCCTCCGAGACGCTGATGCGCGCCATCTCCGTGAGCGGGTAGACGCCGGCGACGACGGCGAGCACGACGAACGGCGTGCACAGCACGACAATCCGGCGTCGCTCACGGTCGCGCTCCGTCCGCGGCGCCGCGAGCGCGCGCAGCGTCCCCGAGACCACGCCGTCGCCCGCCGCGACGCCGTCGCGGGCGCCCGCGACAGTCGTGTCCTCCGCGTCCATCTTAGAGGCCGGCAGACCGCTCGATTTCGCTGATGATGGACTCCTGCTTCTCGACGAGCGTGCCGTAGTCCACCTGGAACTCGGTGTCGTCGTACACCGACTGCGCGGGGAACTCGTCGGGCATCTCCAGTTCCGGCGCGCGAATCGGGCGGACGTACGCGTCAAGGAACTTCTTCTGGCCCTCCTTGGACAGCACGTAGTCCATGAACAGCTTGCAGGCCTCCGGGTTCGGCGCGCCCTGGAGCATGCCGAAGCCGTACGGCTGGTTGAACGCGCCCTTGTTCCCGTTCTCGCCCTTCAGCAGGGCGACGCCGACCTTCTCCTCGGCGAGGTCGTCGTTGTTGTACTTGAGGTTGAGGCCGGAGTAGTCGTACCGGATGAACGTCGCGTACTCGCCTTTCGTGAACTGCGCGAGGAAGTTGTCCGTGAACTCCGCGCCGCCGTCCTTGATTTGCTTGTAGTAGTCGATGACCGGCTGGAGGTCGTCGAGCGACCCGCCGCGGGCGTTGTTCACGGAGAGCGCGCTCGCCAGGCCGACGGCCGCCGTCGGCGTCTGGAGCGCGAGGTCTTTCGTGACGTCCGGGTGCAGGAGGTCTTCCCACGTCTCGGGCGCGTCGAGGCCGCGCTCCTCGTAGATGTCCTTCCGGTACGTGACCGCGGTCGTCATCCGCCGCGTCGCGGTCATGTGGCCGTTGTCGGTCTTCAGTTTCTCCGGGACTTTGTCCCAGTTCGCGGGCTTGTAGTCCGTGGTGAACCCCTCGTTCATCGCGATGATGCCGTACGTGTACCCGCCGTTGTACGCGGAGTGGTTGGGGTTCTGGGCGTTCGCGCGGATGTGCTGGAGCGCTTCGCCGGACGACCGGTCGTCGTCGTTCAGCGCGACGCCGTACTCCTCCTCGAACGCGGACATGATTGCCGGCCAGTTCGACCAGCCGGACTGCACCGCGTACACGTAGAGTTTCTCGGGGAAGTCCGCGGCGTCGACGGTCGTCTGGTAGTCGCCGTACCCCACCTCGTACGTCTCGCCGCCACCGCCGGAGCCGCCCGCGGAGTTCGTCGCGAGGTCGGTACAGCCGGCGAGGCCGCCCGCAATCGCCGCGCCGGTGCCGCTGAGCACGCGTCGTCGAGTGGTGTCGACCATCACCAGCACCGTCCGTGCATCCACCCATCAACGTTGCTAAGAGTGGTATTAGCGGCTACGTCGGCGGTCTAAGGCCTCCGGACGGCTCCCGAGAGCTACCGAGAACCGCGACGGACTCCGTGAACTCGACCGCGACTGCACCGAGTACACGAGCGGGCCAGTCGACACTGCCGGACCTCGCCACGGTCTCCTGCGGTCGCTCTACCTGCTGCGCGCGAGCAGCGCCGCGGCCGCCAGCGCGACCAGCGCCGCGGCGGCATTGAACCCTGGTGCGTTCGCGTCACTCGGTGTCGTCGCGTCCGTGGCGTCGGCCGTGGTCGTGGTCGGTCCGTCGCCCGGTCGCGCCGTCGACGTCGGCGTCAGGGTCGCCGTCCCGTCGTCCGCCCGGAAGTCGAAGGACGCGGCTACCGTGGTCGCGCCGTCCTCGTTTGGGTTCAGCGTCAGCGAGAGGTCGTCGGTGCGGTCGGCGGCTGCCACCCCCTCGACGGTGACGACGAGCGTCTGGTCGGCCCCCACCTCGGTCGGCTCCCGCAGCGAAACCAGGTACTCGCCGCCCGAGGTCAGCGTCATCGACGGCTCCAGTCCGGACGCACCGGACGCGTTTCGGACTGTTACGGAGACGTTGCCCTCGGCGATGCCGCGAGTGCCGACGCCGACGGCTGGGAGGTTCAGCGAGACGCCGGAGACGGTCGTCGCCTCGCTGGGCGAGTACGTCGCGGTGAGCGTGCCGCGCTCGCCGCCGAACGACAGCACGTCGCTCGTCCGGACGAACCTCCCGTCGCGGACGTACGGTCGGTCTGTCGGGTCGACTTCGCCGTTGCCGTTGGAGTCGCGGACGGCGTACACCCTGATTTCGTGGTCGCCAGTGAGGGCCGCGTCGACAGGGATTTCGAAGCCGTCGACGTGGCTGCCCGCGGGCACCGACGTGAACTCGCTCGTCCCGACGACCCGGCCGTTCGCGGTGGCAAGGAAGCCGACGGTCGCGGACTCGGAGACCGAGAACCCGACCCGAATCGGCGGCGGACTGGGGTCGCTGGTCGTGAACATCGCGAGGTCGCTGACCGGGCCGTCGGTGACGTTCAGCGAGGCGTTCGCGGTCATCGCGGAGCCGTTCGGGTTCACGACGAGCGGCGTCGACGCGTTCCGCCGCGGGTTGGGAACGTTTTCGAGGCGCAGCGACACGCTCTCGCCGGCCTCGACGGTCACTGGGTCCGCCAGCGTCGCGACCAGCAGGCCGTCGCGCGCCGACAGCGACGCGTCGAGGAGGACTGCCGTCCCGTTGTCGCCCTCGCGGCTCGCGGTCACGGACACCGCCGTGGTGTTCCGCGTGACCCAGCTGTTGGTCGTCGGCGCACGCAGGTAGTCGACGGCGACGGCCTCGACGGTGGTCGACTCCGCGAGCTCGACGGTCGCCGTGTGAGCCGTGAGCGCGCCGGCGGCGTCGCGCTCGGCGGTCAGCGACCCCGAGACTGCGGCGGTGTGGTTCGGGAAGAACAGCGTGGTGGTTGCCGCGTACTCGCTCCCGCAGGACGCGTCGGTACCGGGGTCGAACTCGCCGTTCCCGTTCGAATCGACGTGCGGCGTGACGGTGAGGTCGTGGAACCCGGAGAGCTCGCGCTCCAGGGGGACGGCCTGCCCGTCGACGGCCACGGCGTCGTCGAACGTCTGGAGGTCGGTGTGGCCGACGACCTCGCCGCCGGCGGTGAGCACGAAGAACACGCTCGTGTTCTCGTCCGCGGAGTACCCGATGGTGACCGGTGGCGGCCGCTCCGGGAGCGTGTAGAACGACACGCCCGTACACGACGGTTGGGGACTGGCGGCCTGGTGGCCGGTCGCCGCCCCGGCGAGGGGGGAGCCGGCAGCGACCGTAGCGAGAACGAGGAGGGCGGTGAGCGCGAGCGCTCTCATACCCTTCCCGTCACCTGGCAGTAGTAAGTGCCTTCGGTGGACTGAAATCGCCGCTGTCTCCCATCGAGTCCCCACCGCGCGGTCTGTGGCCGCTCCCTACGCGAACACGACGTCCCGGAACTCGAAGCGCGCGCCGCCGTCGGCGCTGTCCGTTATCGTCACCGTCCAGCCGTGGGCTTCCGCGATGCGGTCGACGATGGCGAGGCCGAACCCGGTGCCGTCAGTGCTGGTCGTGTAGCCGTGGTCGAAGACGGCGTCGCGGTCGGCGTCCGGGATGCCGGTGCCGTCGTCCTCGACGTAGAAACCGTCGCCGTCGTCGAGCGCGCCGACGCGCACGGTGACGCCGTCGCCGCCGTGGTCGACCGCGTTCCGGAGGAGGTTCTGGACGACCTGGCGGAGGCGGAGGCGGTCGGCGTACACGCCGCAGGCCGTGTCCGTCTCCAGGGTGGCGTCGCCGTGGTCGACGCCCTCCCAGCACGACCGCGCGAGCGCGCCGACGTCGACGGCGTCCAGGTCGGCGACCGTCTCGCCCTGCTGGGCGAGCGACAGGAGGTCGTCGACGAGCGCTTCCATGCGGTCGTGGGCGTCCGCGACCGCGGCTAGGTGGTCGCTGTCGCGCTCCTCGCGCGCGAGCGCCAGGCGGCCTTCCGCGACGTTCAGGGGGTTTCGGAGGTCGTGGCTGACGATGCTCGTGAACTCGTCGAGGCGCTCGTTCTGGCGTTCGAGTTCGCTTTCGCGCGCGGCGAGCTTCTCGTTGCGGTCGGCGAGTTCGTCGGCGCGCGTGATTGCTTCGGCTTCCCGGATGCCGATGGCGATGCCGCCCAGCGACCCGATGGCGACGGCGATGGCCTGCGTGCCCAGCGACCAGTCGACGTCCACGCCCGGGTGGCCGACGCGCAGCAGACTGAACGCGAACATGACGCCGACGCCGCCGAGACACCACGTGAGCACGCGCGGGTACAGCACGGGGTCGAAGTCGGTCTGTGGCAGCCAGATCGAGAGGTACCACAGCACGACGCCCGGCCCGCTCAACAGCACGAAGTCGATGACGACGCCGGGGTCGCTGCCGTGCGTGACGACGGCGAACGCCGCCCGTCCGAGGGCGACGGCGATGAACACCGCGCCGAACACGGAGATTGACTGCAGCCACCGACTCATCTGGCGCGAGGACGAACCCCCGATACATTACACTCCCGGATTCGGCAACGGGACGTGACAGCGCCTAGAAAGGGGTCGTGGCGGCGGCGTTACCGTGAGGCGAGAGACCAAGTAACGTGACTTGATAGGGGACGGTATGAGCGACACGCGTTCGACCGAGCGACACGACCTCCTGGTCGGCGGCGACCGGGTCGCGCCGTCGGGCGGCGAGTACCTGGAGACGGTCGACCCGGCGACCGGCGACGTGGTCGCGGAGGTCGCGGTCGCGGACGAGTCCGACGTCGACCGCGCGGTGCGGGCGGCCAGCGAGGCGTTCCCGGCGTGGCGGGACACCGACCCCGTGGAGCGCGGCCAGACGCTGTACCGGGTCGCCGAACTGGTGCGCGAGCACGCCGACGAACTCGCGGAAATCGAGACGCGCGACCAGGGGAAGCCGCTGTCGCAGGCGCGCTCGGACGTGCTGAGCGGCGCGCGGTACTTCGAGTACTACGCGGGCGCCGCGGACAAAATCGAGGGGGCGTCCGTCCCAGTGGGCACCGGCCAGGTGGACTTCACCGTCCGCGAACCGTACGGCGTCTCCGCCCAGATTATCCCGTGGAACTTCCCCGGGAACCTGTTCGCGCGCGGCGTCGCGCCGGCGCTCGCGGCGGGGAACACCGCGGTCGTGAAGCCGGCGCCGACGACGCCGCTGTCGGCGTACCGGCTGGCGGAACTCTGCTTCGAGGCGGGCGTGCCCGAGTCCGCCGTGAACGTCGTCTCCGGTCGCGGCGAGACGGGCGCGGCGCTCACGAGCCACGAGGGCGTGGACACCATCACGTTCACGGGGAGCGTGCCGACCGGCCAGCGCGTGATGGAGGCGGCCGCGGCGAACGTCACGCCGGTGACGCTGGAACTCGGCGGGAAGAACCCCGCCATCGTCTACCCGGACGCCAATCTCGAGGAGGCGGTGTCCTGGATTGACCGCGGCATCTTCACGAACGCGGGCCAGATTTGTTCGGCGGCCGACCGCGCCATCGTCCACGAGAGCCTGTACGACGAGTTCGTCGACCGCATCGTCGAGCGCGCGGAGTCCTACGAACTGGGCGCGGGCGCCGACGACCCGGACATGGGGCCGCTGAACAGCCGCCAGCACTTCGAGCGCGTCCGCGACTACGTCGACGTGGCGCGCGAGGAGGGCGCGACGGTCGCGACCGGCGGCCGCGCACCCGACCGCGACGGCTACTTCTACGAGCCGACGGTGCTCACGGGCGTGGACAACGACATGCGGGTCGCCCAGGAGGAAATCTTCGGGCCGGTGCTGTCGGTCATCCCGTACGGCGACGACGACGACCCCATCGAGGTCGGGAACGACGTGGCGTACGGCCTCGTCGCGGGCGTGTTCACGGACGACGTGCGGCGCGCGCACCGCGCCGCCCAGCGCCTCGAAGCCGGGAACGTCTACGTGAACAAGTGGTTCGGCGACACGAACCAGACGCCGTTCGGCGGCTACAAGAACTCCGGCATCGGCCGCGAGAAGGGCCTGGAGGCACTCGACTCCTACCTCCAGACGAAGAACGTCGCGGTGAACCTGGAGTCCGGCGTCGGCGACGACCTGCCGGGCGCCTGATACCGACTGCCGCTTCCGCCCACACTTTTGCCCGCGGTCGGCGTCTGTCCAGGCATGAGTGTACGTGACAAGGTAGTCGCCGTCACCGGCGCCGGCGCAGGGATGGGCGAGTCCACCGCCGAACTGTTCGCGGAGCGCGGCGCGTCCGTGGTCGTCGTCGACCTGGACGCGGACGCGGCGAGGGCGACGGCGGACAGCATCGAGGCGGACGGCGGGGACGCCGTCGCCGTCGAAGCGGACGTCTCGGACGCGGACGACGTCGAGGCGTTCGTCGAGCGCACCGTCGACGAGTACGGCCGCATCGACGTCCTGCACAACAACGCCGGCATCCCCCAGGAGTCCACGCCCGTCGAGGACGTGAGCGAGCGGACGTGGGACACAATCCAGGACGTGAACCTCAAGAGCGCGTTCCTCGGCGCGAAGTGCGCCGTCCCTCACATGCGCGAGCAGGGCGGCGGCGTCATCCTGAACACCGCCTCTACGGCCGGCATCCGGCCGCGCACGGGGCTGTCGGCGTACTGCGCGTCCAAGGGCGGGATGATTACGCTCACGAAACAGCTCGCGCACGAACTCGCCGACGACGGCATCCGCGTGAACGCCATCTGTCCGGTCGCCACGGACACCGACATGCTCCCGGACTTCACGAGCGACGACCTGACCGTCGACGACATGGCGGAGACGATTCCGCTCGGCCGCCTCGCGGAACCCGACGACATCGCGCAGGCGGCGGCATTCCTCGCGTCCGACGACGCGGACATGATAACGGGCACCGCACTGGAAGTCGACGGCGGCCGCGACATCTGACGGCGCCACGACCCAGAACCGGGAGACGGCGCCGCGACACGTGTATACCCCGCGACAGACGGCGAGTGTTACCGGTCGGGCAAACGCTTTTGTAGAGTCTATTGACAATAGTTATCATGGATATTGGGAGACGGAAGTTCCTGACGCGGACGGGCGGACTGGTTACCGTAGCCGGACTCGCTGGCTGTACCGGCAGCGGCGACGGCGACAGCGGCGGCGACAGCACCACCACCGAGAGCGGCGGTGGCGGCGGGATGACCACCACGCAGAGCGGCGGTGACTCGCAGGGCCAGATTAACGTCGGCGTCCTGCTGCCGTTCTCCGGCGACTACGCGTGGGTCGGCGCGAACGTCCTGCCCGTCGTCGAGATGATTGCCGAAGAAATCAACAACGACGGCGGCATCGCCGGCAAGAACGTCAACGTCGTCCAGGCGGACACCGAAGCGTCCCCGGACGCCTCGCTGTCGGCGACGAACCGCCTCATCAACGTCGAGAACGTCAGCGGCGTCATCGGCCCGACCAGCATCACGATGTCCGCCGTCATCGACACGCTCGTCGAGAACCAGGTGCCGGTCGTCACACCCACGGCGGGCACGACGTCCCTCGACAACCGCGGCGGCGACTACGTCTTCCGCACGGTGTCCTCGGACTCCCTCGGCGGCCGCGCAATCGCGAAAGCCGCCCGCCAGAAACAGTACAACTCCATCCAGGACTACGAGCGGATGGCGCTCATGGTCGGCAACAAGGAAGTGTTCCAGTCGTTCAAGGAGCCAGTCCGGTCGTCCTTCGAGGAGTTCGGCGGCACCGTCACCACCGCGATGGACGTCCGCACCGGCAAGGCGTCGTACACGTCGGAAGTCCAGCAGATGATGGAGTCCGACCCCGAAATCTGCGTGCTCATCGCGTCCGTCGAGGACAGCATCAAAATCACGGAAGCCGGCTTCCAGGCCGGCTACGAGGGCAACTGGTTCGTCACCCAAGACCAGACCAACCAGGAGTTCCTCTCGCAGAGCGAGAACCAGGTCACGAACGACATGCTCGGCCTGAACGCCGCCACCTACCAGCCGGCACAGGAAGCCGGCCGCCTGGAAGACTTCTTCTCGCGCATCAAGGAGTACGCCGACTGGGAGGAAGGCGGGAAGGTGTTCGCGACGAACACGTTCGACGCGATGAACGTCCTCGGCCTCGCGATGCGGCAGGTCGCCGCCGACGGCAGCGACCTCACCGGCGCGAACGTCGCGTCCGCGATTCCCACCGTCGCGAAACCCCCGGAGACCCAGGTCACGGGGTACACGCAGGGCTCCGCGGAAATCGAAGCGGGCACCGACGTCGACTACGAGGGGCTCGTCGGCCCCATCAACTTCGACGCGGACGGCGACATCGTCGCGCCGTTCGCCATCAAGAAGGCCCAGGACGGCCAGTGGACGGACGCCGGCCGGCTGCCGCCAGAGGCGCTCTGAACGCCGCCCCCCTCCAGCATGGCCTTCGAAAACCTCCTACAGACTGTCGTATTCGGCCTCATCGAGGGGAGCGTCATCGCCGTCGGCGCCGTCGGCCTCACGCTCTCGTACGGCGTCACGCGGTTCATCAACTTCGCGTACGGCGAGTTCCTGACGTACGGCGCGTACCTCACGGTGTTCCTCGCGGGCGGCGTGCTCGGCGTGTCGCTGCCGCTGCCAGCGGCCGCAGTCGTCGCCGTCGTCCTCGTCGGCGCGCTCGGCGTCGCCGTCTCGCGGACGTTCTTCGAGCCGATTTCCGACCGGGGCGCGCTCCCCCTGCTCATCACCTCCATCGGCGTGTCGTTCATCCTGCGGAACGTCCTCCAGGGCTGGGTCGGCGTGTCCGCGAGACAGCTCCCGATTCCCCTGCTGCGCCGCAAGGAGTACTTCGGCCTCGTGAAACTCACCGACCTGGAACTCGGCGTCGTCGTCGCGGGCGTCGTATCGATGCTCGCCATCCACGTCCTGCTCCAGCGCACGATGCTCGGCAAGCGCATGCGCGCCACCAGCGGCAACCGGTCGCTCGCCGAAGTCGCCGGCATCGACACCACGAACGTCGTCCGGCAGACGTGGTTCATCTCCGCCGCCGCGGGCGCGCTCTCCGGCGTCCTGTACGCGGTGCTGTTCTCGCCGTTCCGGCCGGGCGTCGGCTTCGAGTACCTCATCGTCATCTTCGCGGCGACGCTGCTCGGCGGCATCGGCCGGCCGTACGGCGCGATGCTCGGCGCGTTCTTCATCGGGCTCGCGATGAACTTCGGGTCGACGTACCTCTCCGCGAACTACACGCGGGCGTACGCGTTCATCATCCTCGTCGGCGTCCTCCTGTTGCGTCCCGAGGGCATCCGCGGAGGTGAGTTCTGATGGCGCTGCTCACCGGGTGGGCGGCGTTCATCGTCACCGTCGCCACCATCGCGTGCATCTACGGCCTGCTCACGCTCGGCCTGAACGTCCACTACGGCTACACGGGCCTGCTGAACTTCGGGCACGTCGCGTTCTTCGCGGCGGGCGCGTACGCGTCGGCCATCGTCACGATGCCGCCGCCGTCCACGGTGACGAACGCCAGTTACGAACTCTGGCTGAACCTCCCGATGCCGTTCGGGTTCCCCGTGAGCCTCGCGGCCGCCGCGCTCGTCGGCGGCGCGCTCGCGTTCCTCGTCGGCCTGACGAGCGTCCGCCTCGGCACGCACTACCTCGCCATCGCGACGTTCGCGCTCGCCGGCGTGTTCAGCGACGTCCTCGTGAACGAGGCGTGGCTGACGAACGGGTCGTTCGGCATGAACAGCGTGCCGAAACCCGGCCGCGCCGCGATGAGCGGCGACCTGTGGCAGCTGGCGTACCTCGCGTTCGCCGCGCTCAGTCTCGCCGCCGTCTACGTGATTCTGGAGCGCCTGATGGACGCGCCGTTCGGCAGACTCCTGAAGGGCGTCCGGGAGAGCGAGGCCGCCGCGAAGACGCTCGGCAAGGACACGGACGTCGTGAAACTGAAGTCGTTCGTCATCGGCGGCATGATAGCCGGGTTCGCGGGCGGCGTCTACGCGCACTACCTCGGCAGCGTCGTCACCGCGCAGTTCGTGCCCGCGGTGACGTTCACCGTGTACGCGGCGATGCTGCTCGGCGGCGCCGCGTCGAACACGGGCGCCGTCGTCGGCGCGTTCCTCGTGGTGACGTTCCGCGAGTCCACGCGGTTCATCACGACGCTGTACGACTGGATTCAGGGCGCGCTCCCCGAGTTCCTGAGCGGCGTGCTGCCGGCGCTGCTCGGCCCGCTGCCGGACAACCCGTCGTTCATCCCGAGCATGCGCTTCGTCGTCATCGGCATCCTGTTCGTGCTCGTGGTGCGGTACCGGCCGGAGGGACTGTACGGCGACCCCGCGGAAATCGAAGCACTGGGTGAGGAAGAATGACCGGTCAGCAACGCGCCGACGGCGCCGGCCGCGGCGGCGACGGCGACGACACCGACGACTTGCTCGAAGTCGACAACGTGGTGAAGCAGTTCGGCGGCCTCGTCGCCGTCGACGGCGTCTCCTTCGGCGTCGAGGAGGCGTCCATCACGGGCCTCATCGGGCCGAACGGCGCGGGGAAGTCGACGCTGTTCAACTGCATCACGGGCGTGTACACGCCGGACGGCGGCGAAGTCCGGTTGAACGGCGAGGAGATACAGGGCAAGTCGCCGAACGAAATCGCCAAGCGCGGCGTCGGCCGGACGTTCCAGACGCCGAAGACGTTCCGCGGGATGACCGTGCGCGAGAACATGGCGTTCGCGGCGCGCCACCAGACCGGCGAGCGCGCGCTCGGCGCGCTCCTGCAGTCCGGCACCGTCCGCGACGAGGAACGCGACGTGCAGGCGACAGTCGACGAGACCCTGGACTTCCTCGAACTCGACCACCTCGCCGACGAGTACGCAAGCGGCCTCTCCGGCGGCCAGCGGAAACTCCTGGAACTCGGGCGCGTGCTCATGATGGACCCGGAAATCATCCTGCTGGACGAACCCGTCGCGGGCGTCAACCCGTCGTTGACCGACGACCTGCTCGCGCGACTCGAAGAACTGAACGACCGCGGCCGCACCATCCTGTTCATCGAACACGACATGGACGTCGTCATGCAGCACTGTGACCGAGTCGTCGTGATGCACAACGGCCAGACGCTGTCCGTCGGCCCGCCGGAAATCGTCCAGGAGGACGAGCGCGTCGTCGAAGCCTACCTCGGCGGGGTGGACCGATGAGCGACCAGGACACCGGCGCCGACGGCGCGGCGGACGCCGGCATCGAGACCATCCGCCGGTTCGACGACGCGCTGTTCTCCGCGCGCGGCGTGGAGACCGGGTACGGCGACCTCCAGGTGCTGTACGGCGTCGACATCGACGTCCAGACGGACGAGGTCGTGCTCGTGTTCGGGCCGAACGGCGCGGGGAAGTCGACGCTGATGCGCGCGCTCTACCGCCAGTTGCCGCTCTGGGACGGCACCATCGAGATGGACGGCAGGGACTTCACCGAGTTGGAGTCCAACGAGATGGTGCCCAACGGCGTCGCGTACGTCCCCCAGACCGGGAACGTCTTCCCGAACCTCACCGTCGCGGAGAACCTCGACATCGGCGCGATTCACGCCGTCGACCCCGAGGAGCGCCGCGAAGCGATGTTCGAGTTGTTCCCGCGCCTCGAAGACCGACAGGGCCAGGACGCGGCGACGCTGTCCGGCGGCGAACGCCAGATGCTCGCGATGGCGCGCGCGCTAATGCCCGACCCAGACCTCCTGCTCATCGACGAACCGTCGGCGGGCCTCGCGCCGAAACTCATCGAGCGCGCGTTCGAGCACGTCGACCGCGTCCGCGAAGCCGGGACGGCGGTGCTGATGGTCGAACAGAACGTGAAAGCGGCGCTGGAGGTCACCGACCGCGCGTACGCCCTCGACATGGGCGAGAACAAGTTCGAGGCGGACGCCGAGACCATCCTCGACTCCGAGCGCGTGCGCGACCTCTACCTCGGGAAGTAGTCCGCTCGAGACCCCGCGGAGTGGTGCGGGGCCGCGGGGACGCGCCGGCCGCGTCCCCACGGTAGCGCTTCGGAAATCCCTTTAGCCACGCCCCGGAAGTACTGGGCATGTTCGTCGCTTTCCGCCGGGAAGTCGAGACGGCGCTGGACGCCGCGCTCGACGACCTCGGCTACCCGACCGGCGACCTCGGCATCGAGGAACCGCCCGCGGACGTACCCGCCGTCCTGGCGTCCAGCGCGGCGTTCCGACTCGCGGGCGAAGCGGGCGCGCCGCCGCCCCAGGTCGCCGGCGAAATCGCGGACGCCGTCGACCTCTCGGACGCCGAGTACGTCGCCGACGCCACCGCGCAGGGACCGTACGTGAACTTCACGCCGAGCGACGCGTACTTCCAGGGGACGCTTGCGGACGCGCAGGCCGACGACTGGGGGCGCCTCCCCGAGAACGGCGAGTCCGTCGTCGTCGAACACACGAGCGCGAACCCGACGGGGCCAGTCCACGTCGGCCGCGCCCGCAACCCGATTCTCGGCGACGCGCTAGCGCGCGTCCTCGACTACGCCGGCTACGACGTCACCACCGAGTACTACGTGAACGACGCCGGCCGCCAGATGGCCGTGTTCACGTGGGCGTACGAGCACTTCCACGAGGACGACCTGCCTGAACCCGAGCGCGACAAACCGGACTACGACCTCGTGCGGTACTACCGGAAGGGCAACGAGTTCCTCGACGAGGGCGACCCCGAGGCCGTCGAGGAAGCCGAAGCCGAAATCGCCGAGATTATCGAGGGCCTCGACGAGGGCGACGAAGACACCTACGAGCGCGTCAGCGACGTCGTCGACACCGTGCTCAGCGGGATGCAGGAGACGCTCGGCCGCCTGCCCGCGGAGTTCGACGAGTTCGTCAAGGAGACGCGGTTCCTCCGGAACAGCTCCACGCACGACGTCGTCGACCGCCTCCGGGACTCCGAGTACGCGTTCAAGGAGGAGGGCGCGTGGCAACTCGACCTCGACGACTGGGGCATCGAGCAGTCGTTCGTGTTCCTGCGGTCGGACGACACCACGCTGTACACGACCCGCGACCTCGCCCACCACGAGTGGAAGTTCGACACGTTCGACTACGCCATCACGGTGCTCGGCGAAGACCAGGAACTCCACGCGAACAAACTCAACGCCGCCCTGGACATCCTCGGCAACGACACCAGCCAACTCGAGGAAGTGTTCTACGCGTGGGTGAACCTCCCGGGCGGCGAGTCCATGAGCACGCGCAAGGGCACGGGCGTCGACATGGACGACCTGCTCGACGAGGCCGTCCACCGCGCCGAGGAGGCCGTGCGGTCGCGCATGGGCGACCGCATCCGCGGCGACGACCTCACCGACGAGGACGTCGAACGCATCGCCGAACAGGTCGGCATCGGCGCCGTGCGCTACGACGTCGTCTCCAAGCAGCCGACGAAAGCCATCACGTTCGACTGGGAGGACGCCCTCGACTTCGAGGGGCAGAGCGCGCCGTACGTCCAGTACGCCCACGCCCGCGCTTGCGGCATCGCCGACGAGGCCGGCGACCTCGAACCCGCGCTCGACGCCGACCGCCTGACCACCGACGAGGAGCGCGCGCTCCTGAAGGGCGTCGCGCGCCTCCCCGCCGTCATCGAGGCGGCCGCCGAAGACCGCGAACCCCACCAGGTCGCGACGTACGCCCGCGAGTTCGTGGACACGTTCAACGCGTTCTACCGGTCGTGTCCCGTGCTCGCCGAGGACGTCGACGACGACGTGGCGGCCGCGCGCCTCGCGCTCGTGGACGCCGCGCGCAACACGCTCGCGAACGCGCTCGGCGTGCTCGGCATCGACGCGCCGGAGTCGATGTAGCGCGGCGCACCGTACCTGACTCCCGCGCACCGCTACTGACTCTCGCGCACCGCTACTGACTCGCAGAAGGAGCGCCGACTTACAGGCCGCCGACGTACGCCACCGCGCCGTAGATGACCAGCAGCGCGAGCACGATGTACAACAGCAGCCAGCCCGTGGAGACGGAGTTCTCGTTTGCCATGTTCGTCACTCCGAAGGCGTGATTGCTTAATCCTTCCCGTTTTCGCGCACTCGCGGCGGCGACGCACTCGCGCTCACGGACGCTCCCTTGACGCCGCTAGCCGAACCGGCCGCCGGTCAGCCTCGACAACAGCGACCGCTGTTCGGGTTCCTCTTCCTCCATCACTTCCGCGAACGCCGCGCCCGCCGCCTCCGGCGCTTCCTCGTCGCCCTCGCGGAACGAGACGGGCGGCGACTCGCCGAGCAGTTCGTAGCCGAGTTCGCGGTAGGACTGCGCCGCCGGACTCTCCGGCGCGTGCACGAGCAGCGGTTCGCCGGCGTCCTCGCTGTCCGGGACGCTGCTGTCCTCGGGAATCTTCCCGAGGAGCGGGACGTCGATGTCCGCGACGGCGTCGGAGACGTCGGCGTCGCGGCCGCCGACGCGCGTCAGAATCAGGCCCGTGACGTCGCCGCCGACGCGCTCGGCGAGTTCCAGCGTCTTCTTCGTGTTCTCCAGCGCCGCGACCTGTGGCGTCGACACTAGGAGCACGTCGTCGGCGAGCCCCAGCGGCACCGTCGTGTCGTGGCTGAGGCCGCCGCCCGTGTCCACGATAGTGACGTCGTACTCCGCGCGCAAGTCGTCGGCGACCTCTCGGAGCTTCGAGGGGTCGGCGCGCCCGAAGTCCTCGATGTGCGTGCCGCCGACCATCGCGTCGAACCCACCGGGGGCTCCCGCGACGGCGTCGAGCGTGTCCGCGTCGCCGGCGAGGACGTCGTGCAGCGTCGCGTCCGCTGGCTCGACGTCGAGGACGGCGCCGACGTTCGACATGCCGAGGTCGTAGTCCACGAGCACAACCGAGCGGTCGGCCTCCGCCATGGCCGCCGCCAGGTTCACCGCCGTCGTCGTCTTCCCGACGCCGCCCTTCCCGCTGGCGACGGCGAACACGCGCCCAGTCATTGTTACCGCGTACGCAGAGTGGCACTTAAAGCGTTGGGCGGGTGGCGACGGAACCCCTCCCGAGCGCGCGCCCTCGCGGCCGCGCCCACCCCCGGCCCCCGGGGAGGTCAAAGGTTACTTACGCGCACGACGGCTATCTGAAGCTAATGAGCGAGCAGGAGGGCGCACCGTCCGAAGACCGCCGGAAGTACGAGTTCCAGAAAGTCATCGAGGAACTCAAAGACTACACCGGCAGCGGCACACAGCTTGTCACCATCTACATCCCGCCGGACAAGCAGATTTCGGACGTCGTCGCCCACGTCACGCAGGAACACTCGGAAGCCTCGAACATCAAGTCCAAGCAGACGCGCACGAACGTCCAGGACGCCCTCAAGTCCATCAAAGACCGCCTCCGGTACTACGACACGTTCCCGCCGGACAACGGCATGGTCATCTTCTCCGGCGCCGTCGACACCGGCGGCGGCCGCACCGACATGGTCACGGAAGTCCTGGAGTCGCCGCCCCAGCCCATCGAGTCGTTCCGCTACCACTGCGACGACGCGTTCCTCACCGAGCCACTCGAGGAGATGCTCGGGGATAAGGGCCTCTACGGCCTCATCGTCCTCGACCGGCGCGAAGCGAACGTCGGCTGGCTGAAGGGCAAACGCATCGAGGCCGTCAAGTCAGCGTCAAGCCTCGTCCCCGGGAAACAGCGCAAAGGCGGTCAGTCCGCACAGCGGTTCGCGCGACTCCGCCTGGAAGCCATCGACAACTTCTACCAGGAGATTGCGGAGATGGCCGACGACCTCTTCGTCCCGAAGCGCCACGAACTCGACGGCATCCTCGTCGGCGGCCCCTCCCCCACGAAAGACGAGTTCCTCGACGGCGACTACCTCCACCACGAACTCCAGGACTCCG
>JBDGQF010000304.1:0-12755 GCA_042219255.1 Halobacterium sp.
CGTCGCACCCACCGGGTGGCCCTTCGCCTTCAGGCCGCCCGAGAGGTTCACCGGCAGGTCGCCGTCCTGCGTCGTGACGCCGTCGCGTGCGGCGGTGACGCCTTCGCCGGTCTCGAAGAAGCCGAGGGACTCGGTCGCCAGGACTTCCGCGATGGTGAAGCAGTCGTGGACTTCCGCGACGTCGACGTCGTCGGCGGTGACGCCGGCGTCCTCGTAGGCTTCCTCGGCGGCCGCGGTCGCTGCGGGCGAGGTGGCGACGTCCTCGCGGTCGTGGAGCGCCATCCTGTCGCCGCCCTGGCCGGTGCCGGTGACGGCGACCGGCGCGTCGAGGTCGTTCGCCTGCGCGTACTCCTCGCTCGCGAGGACGACGGCGCTCGCACCGTCCGTGACGGGACAGGCGTCGTAGAGGTGGAGCGGGTCGGCGACCGGCGGCGATTCGAGGGCGTCCTCGACGGTGATGGCGCGCTGGAACTGCGCGTGGTCGTTGTCGAGGGCGTTCTCGTGGTTCTTCACCGCGACGTGCGCGAGGGCTTCGCGACTGCCGCCGAACTCCTCGAAGTACGCCTTCGCCATCATCGCGTACGCGCCGGGGAACGTCACGCCGGCGCGCACCTCGTAGAGGTCGTCCGCCGCGATGGCGAGCGCCTCCGTCGACTCCGCCGTGGAGAGGTTGTTCATGCGCTCGGCGCCGCCGACCACGACCACGTCTGCCTCGCCGTTCCGGACGTCGCGGACGGCCTGCCGGAGCGCGACGCCGCTGGACGCGCACGCGCTCTCGTAGCGTGTCGCCGGCGCCTGCACGCCCAGCGCCTCCGCCGCGAGCGGGCCCTGGTGGCCCTGGTGTTCGCTCAGTTCGCCCATGAAGTTCCCGTAGTAGACCGCGTCGACGTCTCCGCGGTCGACGCCCGAGTCCTCGATGGCCGTCAGGCCCGCGTCCGCGAACAGGTCGCGGCTAGTGCGCTCGGGGTGGCTGCCGAAGTGCGTCAACCCCACCCCGGCCACTCGAACCGTTGTCATACCTACTGGTTGTCAGAGCGGGTTCAAAAGGTGTGCGGAACCTGGGGCGTGAGACTACACCGCATCGGGCGCACTCCACGCACCGAACGGGTGGTTGGCGCCGCGTCGGTGGCCGCCGACCTGCCTCGGGCCGTCGGAGTCGTCAGCAGTGCGCCGTCCCTGCTAATCACTCGCGTCAGCGGACTACATCCCCATGTCGGCGGCGGCCTCCGGCACTGGGAGGTCGTTCGGACTCGCGCCGAGCAGTTCCGCGGCGTGGTCGAGCGCCATGTCGAACCCGTAGTAGCGCTCCAGTTCGTCGCCGTCCGCGCTCGGACGCACCTTCAGCATCGCGTACCCCTCGACGTTCTGCGCGATAGCGGCCGTCCGGCCGTCCGCCTCGAACTCGAGGACGCGCTCGGTGTCAGTCTCGAAGTAGCGGGCGGTGACGCCGTCGACTTCCGCGGTCTGCTCGCTCATTGTCGGGCGTTCGGACGGCGACAGGAAAAACACGACGGGTCTGTCCGACGACTGCATTTACGGCACTCGCGCCCACACTCCCGTGCGAGGATGGCGATTCCACACTGGACGTGGCCGGGCGACGACCGGGCGGCGACGGCGGACGAACTGGCCGCCGCGACGGGCGCGTTCGACGCGCTCTCCGACCCGACGAGGGCGGCAGTCCTCGGCGCGCTCTACGATGCCGACCGACCGCTCGCGTACGCCGAGGTAGCAGAGGCGGCCGGCGTCGAGGACAACGGCCGCCTGAACTACCACCTCCGGCAGCTAGACGGCCTCATCGAGCGCTCGCAGGACGGATACGTCCTGTCCTCGCGCGGCAGGGCGCTCGTCGACGGCGCGCGGACCGCCGCCGTCACCGAGTAGGGGAACGAGCGTTCTCCGAACCGTTTTGAACGCTGCCGCCCTGCCAGGAACTGATGCGTGTCGCCGAACGGAGGGCCAGCAGTGGCTGAAGCAGACCTGGCAGCAGACGAGCGACCGGACGCCGACGCGGCCGGAGCCGACGAGGACGGCGTCCAGGACGTGACGTTCACGGCGGCGGGGTTCCGCGAGGGGTTCGTCGCCGGGTTCCCCGTGGCCGTGGGCGTCGCGGGCTACGGCGTCGTGTTCGGCGTGGTCGCGAGTCGCGCCGGCCTCAGCGTCGCCGAGGCCGCACTGATGAGTGCGACCGTGCTCGCGGGCGCCGCGCAACTGGTCGCCGTGGAACTGTGGGCCGACCCGATTCCCGTCGTCGCCGTCGTCACGACCGTCGCGGTCGTGAACCTCCGGTACGTCCTGATGGGCGCCGCACTCCGGCCGTGGTTCCGGCAACTAAACCCACTACAGGCGTATTCGAGCGTCTTCTTCTTCGCGGACGAGAACTGGGCGCTCACGATGGCGGCGCTGCGCGAGGGCAGCGACCGCGGCGCGTTCCTCCTCGGCAGCGGCGTCGTCCTCTGGGCGCTCTGGATAGCGTCCACGGTCGTCGGCGCGACCGCCGGCGACCTCGTGGGCGACCCGGGCCGGTACGGCCTGGACTTCGTCGTGACCGCGCTGTTCCTCACGCTCGCCGCCGGCTTCTGGGAGGGCACGGAGTCGCTGCGGCCGTGGCTCCCGGCGGCGGGCGTCGCGCTCGCCGTCCACGCCGTCGTCCCCGGCCAGTGGTACATTCTCGCGGGCGCGCTCGCCGGCGCCGCGACCGAGGTGGTGACCCACGATGGCTGACCCGCTCGCGCTCGACCCGGCCGTCGTCGCCGTGATTCTCGCGATGGCCGGCGTGACGTACGCGACGAAGGCCAGCGGCCTCTGGCTGGTCGGCAGAATCGACCTCTCCGAGCGCATGGAGGCCGGCCTCGACGTCCTCCCGGGCGCCGTCGTCGTCGCGTTCGTCGCGCCGGCGCTCGCTAACGGCGGCGTGCCGGAGTGGACGGCCGCGGCGGCGATTGTCGCCGTCGCGCGGAAGACCGGCAACCTGCTCGCCGCGCTCATCGTCGGCGTCGGCGTCGTGCTCGCAGTGCGAGGCGTCGTCTGAGCAGGGCCGTCCCGGCCTACTTTGAATAGCGGTCGCGGCGTCGGGCCGCCATGGAACGCATTCCCGACGAGTACCACGACCTCTTCGAGAAACCGTCGATTGCGACGTTCGCGTCCTTCCTGCCGAGCGGCCACCCCCAGGTCGTCCCCGTCTGGGTCGACTACGAGGAACCCCACCTCGTCGTCGTCACGCGCACGGACACCCGGAAGTACGAGAACGTCCAGCACGACCCGCGCGTCACTATCACCATCATCGACCCCGAGGACAACTACCGATACGTCGAGGCGCGCGGCGAAGTCGACGAAATCACGCAGGAGGGCGCGCTCGCGTTCAGCGACCGGCAAGCAAAGCGGTACTGGGGCGTCGACGAGTACCCCTTCGAGCGCGACACGGAGCGCGCGCTCCTCTACGTCCGCCCAGAGCGCGTCGTCGCGCGGAACGTCGGGTCACCGAATAGACAACAGAACTGAGTCGGCAGGCCCGCTACCGCTACTTCAGGAGTTTCTGCGCGATGGTGTTCCGGAGGACTTCGCTCGTGCCCTCGTAGATTTCGTTGAGTTTCGCGTCCCGGTAGTAGCGCTCCACGGCGAAGTCCTTAGTGTAGCCGTAGCCGCCGTGAATCTGGATGCCCTCGTTCGTCACTTCGCGGCTGATTTCGCTGGCGTACAGTTTCGCCTGCGCGGCGTCCTTGATGAAGTCCTCGCCGCGAATCTTCTTGTCCGCGGCCTTGTGCATCAGCATCTCCGCGGCCTGGATTTTCGTGTCCATGTCCGCGAGCTTGTGCTGGATGGTCTGGAACTCGCTAATCGGCTGGTCGAACTGCTCGCGCGCCTGCGAGTAGTCGAGGCTGTCGTCGAGCGCGGCGCGCGCGAGCCCGATGGAGCGCGCGGCGATGGTGATGCGGCCGCCGTTCAGGGTTTCGAGCGCCTGCCGGAAGCCGTCGCCCTCCTCGCCGAGCAGCCGGTCGGCGGGGATGCGCAGGTCGTCGAACCGGAGTTCCGCGGTCGGACAGCCCTTGTCGCCGAGTTTGTCCTCCGTGCCCTCGACGTGGAAGCCGTCGTCCTCGTCGGGCCGCACGACGAACGACGAGATGCCGTGGTGGCCGGCGTCCGGGTCGGTCTTCGCGAACACCGTGATGGTGCTCGCGACGCTCCCGTTCGAAATCCAGAGTTTGTCGCCGTTCAGGACGTACTCGTCGCCGTCCTTCTCCGCCGTCGTCTCCATCGACGGGACGTCAGAGCCGGCGCCCGCCTCCGAGAGCGCGAACGCGCCGACGTCCTCGCCGCGGTTCATCGCGGACAGGTACTCCTGTTTCTGTTCCTCGTCGCCGTACTCGTAGAGCATGTTCCCGGCGAGACTCGTGTGCGCCGCGACCACGGTGCCGAGGCCGCCGCTCCCGCGGGAAATCTCTTCGAGCGCGATAGCGTAGGAGTGGTAGTCCAGGCCCGCACCGTCGTACTCCTCGGGGAACGGCATCCCCATCAGCCCCAGGTCGCTCATCTCGTCGACGAGGTCGTCCGGGAACTCGTCAGTCTCGTCGATTTCGTCGGCGCGCGGAATCACCTCCTCGTCGACGAACTCCGAGACCATGTCCTTGATTTGCTGTTGCTCGGTGCTGAGACTGAAGTCCATGTGTTGACGGTGCCGTGGTCTGTCCTTTAGTTTTCTCATGCGCGTGCTCGCCGTAGGCGAGCACGTTGTCGCGAACGGGGAGCACAGCGACCCGTGAGCCGCGTGGCCGAACGCAGTGAGGCCACGTTCTTGCGAGCGGTGAGCGGAGCGAGCCGCGAGCCGCGTGGCCGATGGATACGAACACCTTGTCGCGAGCCGCGTGGCCGATGGATACGAACACCTTGTCGCGAGCCGCGTGGCCGAACGCAGTGAGGCCAGGTTTTCGGGAGCGGCGACCATCGGGAGCCGCGAGCTGCGCGGTCGCCGCAGGCGAGCACGTTGTCGCGAGCGGTGAGCAGAGCGACCCGCGAGCCGCGTGCTCGCGGTATTCCGTCCCGAGTTGTCGAGTCAGGGCGTCGCATTGCTGCGTCGACCGGTGGTGGGCGTGGGTGTTCAGGCGGCCGACGATTCCCCCGTCCCTTTTTGCGCGTGGTGCCCTTAGGGGAGGTACACCGATGGTCGGAGGCCACACCGAGTCCCCCCAGTCCGCGTCCGCGGAGCGCGCGTGGTGCCACGACACCGTGCAGGACGTGTCGCGGACGTTCGCGTTGACAATCGACGCCCTCGAGGAGCCGATGGCGACCCGTATCTGCGTCGGCTACCTGCTGTGCAGGGTGGCTGATACGGTCGAGGACGCGACCGAGATACCGCCGGACGAGCAGGCGGCGCTGTTGCGGCTGTACGACCGCGTGCTCGACCCCGAGGACGATGCGACGGCGGCGGAGTTCGAGGCGGCAGTCCAGCCGGTGCTGCCGGCGGAGTTGGACGCTGACTGGACGGTGGTGGCGGAGGCGCCGCGCGTGCTGCGGGCGTTCGAGAGCCTGGACGAGGGCGCGCAGGACGCCATCCGGCCGACCGTCCGCGAGATGGCGTCCGGGATGGCGGCGTTCGTGGAGCGCTACGAGGACGACGGCGGCCTCCGGATTCAGTCCGTCGAGGAGCTAGAGGAGTACTGCTGGTACGTCGCGGGCACCGTGGGGGAGCTCGTGACGGAGTTGCTGGCGGACGACGCGTCGAACTCGGAGGCGTCGACGATGCGCGAGCACGCGCAGTCGTTCGCGCTCCTGCTCCAGCTCGTGAACGTGGCGAAGGACGTGCGGCCGGACTACCGCGAGGAGAACAACGTGTATCTGCCGGCGGAGTGGCTGGACGACGCGGGCGTCGACCCGGACGGGGTCGCCGACCCGGAGAACGCGGCGGGCGTCGGGAGCGTCGTGGAGCGCGTCGTCGACCGCGCGAGGGGGTACGCGGACGGCGCGCAGCGCTGGTTGGAGGCGATGCCGACGACGCGCGGCAACACGGTGGCGGCGTGGACCGTCCCGTACTTGCTCGCCGTGGGGACGATGCGTGAACTGCGCGAGCGGCCCGGAGACGTCGTGGAGGGCGACGTGAAGGTGTCGCGCGCGGAAGTGCACGCGGTGCTCGCGCAGGTGACGGGGGACTTCGACCGGTCGCGGCTCGGCGCGCTCCGCGAGCGCATCGCGAGCAGGTCGCTGGCCTGAGGACTGGTCCTGGGGCGGACTCGGAAGGCGTTAGTCGGTCGCGCGACCACCGTCTGGTATGGACACGCTCGCCGACGTCGTCGCGAGTCTGGACGACCCCGACCGGCCGGCGCTGCGCGAAGCGAGAGTGCACGACGCCCGCGAGTTCCGGTCGCGGACGTACAAGACGGGGAACGCGCTGCGTCACCGCGGCGTCCGCGAGGGCGTCGGCGTCGCGGTGCTTGACGTGCCGGCGCCAGCCGCCGTCCACACGTTCTTCGGCGCGTCGCTGCTCGGCGCGACCGTGGAGTTCGGGCCGGAGCGCGTCGTGGACGCGCGCGTGCTCGCCGGGCCGACGCTGGAACTCGGGGAGTACGACCTGCCGGCCGGCGGCCAGCGAGTCGGCTGGGGTGAGCCGCCGGCCGACCCGTCCTGGATGTACTTCGAGCGGGACGTCTGGAGCGAGAACCCGACGTTCCCGGAGCCGTCGGTCACAGCCGAGACGCAGGTGCTCCCGGAGCACACGCACGGCGAGGTGGTGACCGCGGCAGAAGCGTTCGCGGCGGAGTACGGCGAGGACGACGAGGTGGCGGTGCGCGCGCCGCTGGCGCACCCGGGCACCGTGGTCGCCGGCCTCGTCGCACCCCTGCTTGCGGGCGCGTCGGTAGTGCTGCCTCCAGAGGGCGGCCCGGGGACGGTAGCTGTGAGCCTCGACGCGGACGTGCCGGAGGCGCGCACCGTGTCGCCGAACGACGCCACGCCCTGACGGGCACATGACGGATTTCTCGGTCGTGGTCGAATCTGGGTAGTCGGGCCCCACCGCCCTACCCCGTGAATGGGTACCATTCTCGCGGAACCGCTATAGTCCGGGGGTGTAATCGTGGAAACATGCCCGGAGCAGTCTTCCGCCGCGGCGACCGTGTCACCCTCCGCACGGTCGAACACGAGGACGCCGAGTTCGTCCAGCGCGGCCACAACGACCCGGAGGTAGCGGTGCCGCTCGGGATGCGACACCCGGAGAACGAAGCGGAGGCGGAGGCCGGAATCGAGGACGACGAGGGCGACCCCCTGAACGTCCGCCTGCTCGTCTGCGTCGAGGACGGCGACGACCCGACGCCCATCGGCCAGGTGTTCCTGCAAGACCTCCACCACACGCGCCCCGAGCTATCGTACTGGATTCTGCCGGAGTACCACGGGAACGGCTACGGCACGGAGGCCGTCGCGGTGCTCGTGGACTACGCGTTCGGCAGCCACGAGATTCGCGGCCTGCAGGCGCAGGCGTTCGCGCCGAACGAGGGGTCGGTCGGCGTCCTGGAGAACCTCGGATTCACGCACGAGGGCACGCTCCGGGACGCGCGGTTCCGGGACGGCGAGTACGTCGACGTCGTCTGGTACGGCCTGCTGCGCGAGGAGTGGGACGAGACGGAGGTCGAGTACTGATGCCCGGACCAATCGTGGAAGTCGGCGACGAAGTCGTGCTCCGCACCGTCGAGCGCGAGGACGCCGAGTTCGTCCAGCGGTTCTACACCGACCCGTGGGCGCGCGTCGGCGTCCACGCGAACAGCCACAAGAACGAGGCCGAAGTGGAGGACGTCATCGAGGAGGAGTTCGAGGACAACAGCAACGCCGCCTACCTCGTCTGCGTGGACGATGAGGACGCGCCGTACACGCACCCCGAGGAGGACGAGACGACGCCCGTCGGCTTCGTGTTCGCGTCCCGCGTCGACCGTGACCGGCCGAGTATCGTGCACTGGGTCGCGCCCGAGCACCGCGGCGAGGGGTACGGCGAGGGCGGCCTCGAACTCGCCGTGGACACCATCTTCCGGACGTACGACGTGCACTCGCTGTCCGCGAACCCCGTGGACGGCGACGACGCGACCCGGGAGCGCCTGGAAGCGCTCGGGTTCGTCCACGAGGGCGCGAACCGCGAGATGCAGTTCGTCGCGGGCGAGTACCGCGACGTCCACCAGTACGGCCTGCTGCGCCGCGAGTGGGAGGGCGAGTGATGCCGGGGCCAGTCATCGTGCAGGGCGACCGCGTCAGCCTCCGGACTATCGAGCGCGAGGACGCAGAGTTCCTGCAGCGGTCGAACACCGACCCGCGCATCCGCTGGTACCTCGGGTCAATCCACCACGGCTCGCGCGCCGAAGAGGAGGAAGGGATGGAGGAGTGGCTGGAGAGCGACAGTGTCGCCGGCTATCTCGCATGTGTAGACGGCGTGGTCGACCAGGGGGAGACCACGGAATGGGCGAGCGGTGAAACCGCGAGCCAGGCGGACGACGCGCCAGCGGGACAGCCAGACGAGGACGACACGACGCCAATCGGCTGTGTGACGGCGCGCCACGTGGACGGCGACCGCGCGTGGCTGGGGTACTGGCTGGTGCCGGAGTTCCACGGCGAGGGCTACGGCAAGGAGATGGTCAGGCTGGCGGTGGACGACGTCTTCCAGTCGTTCGCGGTGCACGGCGTCAGCGCGGGCGCGTACGGCTTCAACGAGGCGTCCCGCGGCCTCCTGGAGTCGCTGGGCTTCCAGGAGGAGGCGCGGCGCCGCGAGGCGCGGTACATCGACGGCGAGTACGCCGACGAGTACCAGTACGGCGTGCTCCGCGACGAGTGGGAGGGCGCGGACGGCGACCGACCGACTGACGGGGCCTGACTGATGCCGGGGCCAGTCGTCGAGTCTGGCGAGCGAATCACCTTCCGCACTGTCGAACGCGAGGACGCCGAGTTCCTCCAGCAGTCCGCGACTCACCCCCGAATCCGGTTCCCCCTGGGACAGTTCCGGCACAAGAACCGCGCCGAGCGCCGCGACCAGCTCGGAGCGCACGCGGAGGGCGACGACTCGTACGCGTTCCTCGTCTGTCTCGACGACGACGGCGCGCCAGCAGGCCACGCCGGGGATGCAACCACGCCCATCGGCGCCGTGATGGTGCACGGCGTGGACGGTGACCGCGCGTGGCTGTCGTACTGGCTGGTGCCGGCGTTCCACGGCGAGGGATACGGCGGCGAGGCCGCCGGACTCGCCGTCGACTACGTGTTCCGCAATACCGGCGTCCACGCCGTCAGCGCGGGCGCGTACGATTTCAACGACGAGTCCCGCGGCCTCCTGGAGTCACTGGGCTTCACGGAGGACGTCCGCGAGCGCGAGGGCGGGTACGCAGACGGCGAGTACCGCGACCTCTACGTGTACAGTCTCCTGCGCCGCGAGTGGGAAGGCCGGCGCGGCGACTGACCGCGGACTGGTCGAAACGACAACGCTTTTTGGCGCGTCCGCGCTCGGTGCCGGCGATGCCGGAGTCCCCGTCGGCCGCGCGGTGCCTGGTCTGTCGCGACGACGAGTTGCTGGTCGAGGAGCACGTCGACCCGGGCGCGGGCGGCCGCGTCTACCGGCCGCCGGGCCGCGCGCTCGCCGACGACACCGACCCCGAGGCCGCCGTCGAGCAAGAGTTCGCGGACGTCCTCGGCGTGACGCTCACCGACGTGTCGCGACTCGGGACGTTCGACGGCACTGTCGTCTACGAGGGCGACGTCGAGGAGGCGTGGCTGTACGACGAGGAAGGGTTCACGCTGTACGACCCGGAGACCGGTGAGACAGACCGCGTCTGCTGGCTGCACGTCGACGACTTCCGGAAGTACGGGGAGACGCTGCGGCCCGAGGGCCTGCTGGACGCGCTCGCGGGCGGGACGACGGAAACAGCCGCCGACTGAGCGGTTTCCGGGCTAGCGCGCGTTCTCGATTTCCTCGATTGCCTGCGGGTTCTCGATGCTGGAGCGGTCGCCGACGTCCTCACCGGTGTACGCGGCCGCGATTGCGCGCCGGACGATTTTCCCGGACTGCGTCTTCGGGAACTCCTCGACGAACAGGACTTCGCGGGGCCGGAACGGCTTCCCAAGTTCGTCGCCGACGTGCGCGCGCAGTTCCTCGCGCAGGTCGTCGCTCGGTTCCGCGCCGTCCTCCAGAATCACGTACGCGACGACGGCTTCGCCCGTGGTCTCGTCGGGGACGCCGACGGCGGCGGCCTGGTTGACGGCGTCGTGGTCAATGAGTGCCCCTTCAACCTCGGCTGGGCCGACCTTGCGGCCGGCGACGTTGATGGCGTCGTCGGCGCGGCCGTGCAGGAACCAGAAGCCGTCCTCGTCCATCTGCGCCCAGTCACCGTGGTTCCAGACGTCCTCGAAGCGCGACCAGTACTCCTCCAGGTAGCGCTCGTCGCCGCTCCAGAGGCTCTTCGTCATCGCGGGGTTCGAGGAGCGCGCGACGAGGTAGCCGCGCTCGTGTTCGTCCCTGATGGACTCGCCGTCCTCGTCGACGATGTCGATGTCCATGCCGAGGCCGGGGCCGCCGAGCGTGCACGGCTTCAGCGGCTGGATTGGCATCGGCATGAGGAAGCAGCCGAACACCTCGGTGCCGCCGGAGATGTTGATGATGGGGGTGTCACCGCCGCCGACGTGCTCGTAGAACCACTCCCAGGACTCCGGGTCCCAGGGTTCGCCCGTGGAGCCGAGCAGGCGGAGACTGGAGAGGTCGTGGTCGTCGACCCACTCGTCGCCGTACTTGCGGAGCGCGCGGATGGCGGTCGGCGAGATGCCGAACTGCGTGACGCCGTGCCGCTCGATGACGTCCCAGAACCGGTCTGGCTCGGGGTGGTCTGGCGCGCCCTCGTACATGACGATGGTGCCGCCGAACGCGTGGTTGCCGATGAGCGTCCACGGCCCCATCATCCAGCCGATGTCGCTCACCCAGAAGAACCGGTCGCCGGGTTTCTGGTCGAACCCGAAGTGAATCTCTTTCGCCGGCTGGACGAGCGCGCCGGCGTGCGTGTGCACGATGCCCTTCGGCTTCCCCGTGGTGCCCGAGGAGTACAGGAGCATGCAGGGGTCGCTGGCGTCCATCACGCGCGTCTCGAAGTCGTCGTCCTGTTCGCCGACGGCTTCGTCCCACCACTCGTCGCGACCCGTCCACGTCAGGGTCTCATCGGGGTGGTCGACGACGCCGAGGCGGTCGTAGACGATGGTGTGTTCGACGTAGCCGGCCTGCTCGATGGCGTCGTCGAGCGTGTCCTTCAGGAGGACGCGGTCGCCGCGCCGGTAGAAGCCGTCGCCCGTGAACACGACCGAGCACTCGGCGTCCGCGATGCGCGTGGCCGTGGCGTCGACGCCGAACCCGGAGAAGATGGGGACGGCGACGGCGCCGACCTTGAACACGCCGTAGAGGATGCTCTGGACTTCCGGCACCATCGGCATGTAGAGGCCGACGGTGTCGCCCTCGCCGACGCCGCGCTCGACGAGCGCGTTCGCGACGCGGTTTGCCTGCCGGTGGAGTTCGTGGTAGGTCTGCTGGCGCACCTCGCCGTCCTCGCCCTCCCAGATGCAGGCGACGTGGTTGCGCGTCCCCTGGTCGACGCCCGCGTGCCGGTCGACAGTGTTGTGCGCGACGTTCAGTTCGGCGCCAGGATACCACTCCGTGAACTGCGGGCCCTCGGACGTGTCCCGCACCTGGTCGTAGTCAGTGTAAAAGTCGAGGCCGAGGTAGTCCGGGAGTTCGCCCCAGAACCAGTCGAGGTCGCCGGTCGTGCGCTCGATGAGTTCGTCGTAGTCGTCGACATCGTACGCTTGCATGAACTGCCAGACGTTCGTCGACTCGACGAACTCGTCGTCGGGCCGGTGGACGATTTCGTCGACTTCGTCGAGCGTATCCATGTGAGGCAACTCTTGCCTCCGTGCCAAAGGTGTTTCGAGTGTTTGCGGCCGTCCCGGGGGGCGAGCGGTCGCCTCGCGGCCGGACTGCCGGCCGCCGTCCCGCGGTCGGCACCCGGTCGAAGTGACCGTATCACAACTGTTATTGCCGCATCCGGCATCTGTTCGGCAACGAATGCCGTCCCCCGACGTTGACGAGCGAGCGAGCGTCACGACCATCGTGGTAGCGGCCGCCCTGCTCGCAGTCGTGGTCACGGCGGGCGTCTGGCTGGTGGCCGCGCCTGACGCGCCGACCGGCCAGGTCGTCGGGAGTGACGCGAGCGCGCAGTATGCCGCCATCGACGGCGTCCGGGCGACCGAGACGACGGTGGTGCGGCGCGGCGACGAGACGAGTCGGACGGTCGTGAACGTCTCGCTCCGGCCGGGCACCGAGTTGCGCCAAGAGCGCGTGGTGAGCGGCGACCGGAAGTACGAGGTGTCGGTGTCGAACGGCTCCGTGCTCTGGCTGTTCGACGAGGACGCGGGCGCGGCGAAGCGAATCCCGCTGTCGGCGACGCCGGCGGGCGCGTCGACGCGCGGCGACCGCATCGAGCGGTTGTTCACGGCGCTGAACGTGACGCGCGAGTCGGCGAAGGACTCAGCGACGTTCGAGTCCGTCGCGCCGCTGCCGGTCGTCCCGGAGGCGGCGGACGGTGACGCGCCGTGGACGACCAGCAACGCCGCGCTCACCATCACGTACGAGGGAACCGAGGCGGTGGACGGCCGGAAGGCGTACGTCGTCCACGTCGAACCGGCGACCACGGGGGGCGAGGAACCGGCGTACAGTCAGACGCTGTGGGTGGACGCGGAGACGTTCTTCCCACTGAAGCAGCGCACGT
>JBDGQF010000304.1:12855-14290 GCA_042219255.1 Halobacterium sp.
GGCGTCCGGTACGCCAACGAGACGGCGCTCGTGACGGCCGCGACGTACAACCGGACGTTCCCCGGCGAGGGCGACCGCACCGTCACGGTCGGCGACCACGAGGCCGTCGTCGACGTCGGCCCGACGACGTCGGTGTCCTGGAACTGCGGCGACTACCGGTACACCGTCCGCGGCGAGGGCGTGTCGGTGTCGTTCCTCGTCGAGGTCGCGCGCTCCGTGGACTGCAGCTGAACCTGATACTGCCGGCCAGGAGTGTACCACCGCGGCCGCGCCGCCATCCGGACCGCCGCGGGCCGCACCGCCACCCGAACCGCCCAACCGCACCACGTTCCACGAACACTGTTTGTGAGTCCGTGCCAATCTTTTACTACTGGTAACCCGAACGGAGTCGCATGCGAGCAGCAGTCCTCGAGGAGTACGCGGAACCGCTGTCCATTCGGGACGTCGACCGGCCTTCGGCCGACCCAGAGAGCGTCGTCGTCGAGACCGACGCCTGCGGCATCTGTCGGAGCGACTGGCACGCCTGGCAGGGCGACTGGGACTGGCTGGGCGCGCAGTCGCCGACCGGCCAGATTCTCGGGCACGAACCCGCCGGCCGCGTGGTCGAGGTCGGCGAGGACGTGAGCACCGTCAGCGAGGGCGACCGGGTCGCCGTGCCGTTCACGCTCGGCGACGGCACGTGCCCGCACTGCCGGCAGGGCCGCGGGAACGTCTGCGAGAACGGCATCCCGCTCGGGTTCACGCCGGTCGCGCAGGGCGCGTTCGCGGAGGAGTTCGCCGTCCCGAACGCCGACCACAACGCCGTCCAACTCCCGGAGGGCGTCGGCGCGACCGAGATGGCGGGCCTGGGCTGCCGGTTCACGACCGCGTTCCACGGCGTCGCGCACCGCGCGGACGTCGCGCCCGGGGACTGGGTCGCCGTCCACGGGTGCGGCGGCGTCGGTCTCTCCGCCGTCCACGTCGCGGACGCGCTCGGCGGGCGCGTCGTCGCCGTCGACCTGGACGATGACGCGCTCGCGTTCGCCAGCGACCTCGGCGCGGAAGTCACCGTGGACGCCAGCAGCGTCGACGACGTGCCCGGGGAAGTCCGTGCCGTCACGGACGGCGGCGCTGACGTCTCCGTGGACGCGCTCGGCATCGCGGAGACGTGCCGGAACGCCGTGAAGAGCCTCGGGACGCGCGGCCAGCACGTCCAAATCGGGTTGACGACCAGCGAGGAGGAGGGCGAAGTCTCGCTGCCGACGGACGCGATGGTGATGGAGGAAATCGAGTTCTACGGGTCGTACGGCATGCCGCCGTCGGACTACGACGAACTGTTCAGCATGGTCGAGGCCGGGAAACTCGACCCGGGACGGGTCGTCTCCGAGACGGTCGGCCTCGCGGACGTCTCCGACCAGCTCGCGAAGATGAGCGACTTCGAGACCTCGGGCATCCC
>JBDGQF010000304.1:14390-16346 GCA_042219255.1 Halobacterium sp.
GACGACGGACTGACGGGGCGCTGTCGGCGCACTCCCGCAAACGCTTTTCCGCGCGCCGTCCAAGGGTGACTGTATGTACGCCCGCGACGCGAAGAAACACGAGGAGGTGTGGTTGCTCGACCGCCTCGACGAGTTCGGGTTCGAAGACCCGGCGTTCCGGTCGCGGGACTACGTGCTCGCAATCGACGAGGAGACCAGGGAGCGCGCCGGGTTCGCGCGACTCCGCGTGCACGCGGGCGGCGAGGACGGCGAGAGCGTCTGCGAGTTCACGAACATCGGCGTCCTCGAGGACTGGCGCGGGCACGGCGTCGGCGCCCACCTCCTGGAGTACCTCGTGGAGGACGCCCGCGACCAGGGGTTCGAGGCGGCGTACGCGCTCACGGACGAACCGGACTACCTCGCGCAGTTCGGGTTCGAGCGCGTGCCGCCGGGCGAGTTGCCGTCGCCGCTGCCCGAGCGCCTGGACGCGACCCGGGAGTACCAGCCGGACGCCGAGCCGGTCCGCCTGGAGTTCGCGGACTTCGAGATTCCCCAGCACCTCCGCGAGCGGTTCGCCGCGGAGACCGAGGACGAGGACGGCGAGGAGCCGCCGGAGTCCGCGGAGGACTTCGGCATCGACCCGGACTCGGCGACGTACAAGTACGACACCGGCGGGTCGTGACCGTCTGTCACACCGACTGAAGGTTTTTCTCGGTCGGCCGCGCCCGCTAGGGTATGCCGACTGACTTCGTCACGCCGCCGCCGATGGAGCCCGGCGACCGGGTCGCCGTCGTCGCGCCGTCCTCCGGTGGCGCCCAGGAGGCACGGCACTTGCTCGACCTCGCGCTCGACCGCCTGGAGGGCGTCTTCGGCCTCGACCCGGTCGTGTATCCGACCGCGCGCCAGGGCGACGAGTTCCTGCGCGACCACCCGCGCGCCAGGGCGGCGGACGTCCACGCGGCGTTCCGCGACCCCGAGATAGCGGGCGTGTTCGCGACCATCGGCGGCGCCGACCAGTTGCGCGTCCTGAAGCACCTCGACGGGGACGTGCTGCGCGAGCACGCGACCCGGTTCTACGGGATGAGCGACAACTCCAACCTCGGGCTGTTCCTCTGGAACCACGGCGTCGTCTCATACAACGGCGCGCAACTGTTGAACGAGATTGCGACGCCTGGCGGCGTCCCGGAGTACACCGAGCGGTACTGCCGGCGGGCGTTCTTCGAGGAGACGCTCGGCGCACTCGAACCGAGCGACGAGTGGACGGACGAGCCGAGCCACTGGTGGACTGACCCGAGTCTGCTCGGCGAGCGCCCCGATTACGAGCCGAATCCGGGCTGGCGGTGGGCGGGCGGCGGCGACGCCGTGGAGGGACGGCTCTGGGGCGGGTCGCTGTCTATCCTGGACTGGCACCTCGCCAGCGACCGCTACCTCCCCGGGCCAGCGCTCCTCGACGGCGCGGTGCTGTGCATCGAGACGGCGGAGAACCTCCCGTTCCCGGAGGCGGTCGGCGCCAGCCTGATGGCGATGGGCGAGCGCGGCCTCCTGGAGCGGTTCAGCGGCGTGCTCGTCGGCCGGCCGCCGACGCGCAGTTTCGCGGCCGACCCGCCGGGCGGCGACCGGGACGCGTACCGCGACCGCCTCTACGACGCCGTCGCGGAGTGGGTCGGCCGGTACAATCCGGACGCGCCCGTCGTGCTGGGGCTGGACTGGGGGCACACGAATCCAATCGCGCCGCTGCCGATGGGGCGGCGCGTCGAAGTCGACCCCCAGCGAGAGCGTGTCGTCGTCCAGTAGTCCGGCACCGGCGCGGCGTCAGCGCGCTGGAACGTACAACCATTAAGACGGAGACCCGCCTCCGTTCAGGCATGTTCGACGAGGACGACCTCGCGGAAATCCGGGAGGGCCGCGAGGAGTGGGAGGCGGACACCCTCTCACCGACCCTCGACCGGTTCGGGGAGCGCAGCGAGGAGTTCACCA
>JBDGQF010000085.1:0-686 GCA_042219255.1 Halobacterium sp.
CGACCTCCTGCAGGCCGTCGCGGCGTACGTGACGGCGCTCCGGGACTGATGGAGCGCGCCGGCAGCGTCGTCCGCACCGCGCAGAACGTCGCGGTCGTGCGCTGCGACAGCGACAGCCACCCCGACATCGGCGCCAGCGTCGTCGACCAGAATCTCGACGAGGTCGGCCGCGTCGTCGACGTCTTCGGGCCCGTCGAACGCCCCTACCTCGCCGTGACGCCGGCGAGCGGCGTCCACCTCCCGACCCTGGTCGGCGAGACGCTGTACGTCCGGTAACCCCGTTCTCGCGACAGTCACCGCTTGCCGAGCGAGCAGCGAGTCGCAACACCAAAGCACGGCCAGCGAGACGACTCGGGCATGAACGACTCGCTGCGCGCCGGCGCCGTCGTCGCCGGCGTGGTCGCGCTGTTCCTCGTCGTCCAGGTCGGCGCGCTCGCGCTCCTCGAACCGTTCCAGAGCGCAGGCCTCCAGTCCACCGAGAACCCCCAGAACCCCCTGAACAGCGTCCTCTACGTCGCCTTCCTGCTCGTCGCGACCGGCGGCATCCTCCTCGTCATCAAGTACGACCAGCAGTGGATTCTCCGCGCGTTCGTCCTGTTCACGAGCGGCTTCATCGCCTCCTACGTGTTCGCCGTCGTGTTCCCCGCGGTCACCGTGGCCGGCTACAACGCCGCCGCGTACGTGCC
>JBDGQF010000085.1:696-15793 GCA_042219255.1 Halobacterium sp.
CGGCATGGGCGCCGCCGCCCTGTTCGGCATCAGTTTCGGCATCCTCCCCGCGCTCGTCCTGCTCTCGGTGCTCGCCGTCTACGACGCCATCAGCGTCTACGGCACCGAACACATGCTCACGCTCGCCTCCGGCGTGATGGAACTGCGCCTCCCCATCGTCCTCGTCGTCCCCGCGACGCTCGGCTACTCGTTCCTCGAAGACGCAGAGGACGTCGCCGACTCCGTCGACGGCGAGAAAACAGACGGTGGAGAGGACGACGAAGCGGCCGTCGAGGACGAGGGGGCGCCGGCGCCACTCGACCGCGAGGCGTACTTCATCGGCCTCGGCGACGCCGTGATGCCGACGATTCTCGTCGCCAGCGCCGCGTTCTTCCTCGACACGCCCGTGGTTCTGGGCGTCGAACTCGCCGCGCTCACCGCGATGGCCGGCACGCTCGTCGGCCTCGTCGTCCTGATGCGGATGGTGTTCAAGGGGCGCGCGCACGCTGGCCTCCCCCTGTTGAACAGCGGCGCGATTCTCGGCTACCTCGGCGGCGCCGTCGCCGCCGGCATCCCCGTCGTCGAAGCGCTCGGCCTCGCGCCATACGTCTGAGACGGCCGGTCTCTCGGCCGGTGCCGCGGTTTTTTAGTTCGTTCCGCGCGACCCCACACGACGTACGATGCCCTCCACACGACGCACGTTCCTCGGCACGCTCGGGGCCGCGGCGCTCGGCGGCCTCTCCGGGTGCGCGGGACTCGGTGGCGGCAGCGGCGACCCGGCGATGGTCACCGTCGAGTTCGGCGGCAGTCTGGACAACGAGCGCGGCGTCGAACTGGAAGTCGTCGCCGACAGCGCGTCCGACGACCTCTCGGACAACGTCCTCTTCCAGCAGGCCGTGACGGTCGGCCCCGACGGACTCGTGGACGGTGACGGCGAGTACGTCGACGCGTTCGAGGCCCAGCGCGCGCTCGTCCGCGTGAGCGTGGGCGGCGTCGGCGTCGTCGGCGAGTACACGTTCGTCCCGGACTGCACGGGCACCACCGAACTCGACGACGTCCTGCACGTCAGCATACACTCGCCGCTGGACGTGTCGTTCCGACAGAACCGCTGCCGGTGACGCGGGGCCGTCGGCTGGGGCCGTCAGTCCGCGCTCCCCTCGGTCGTCTCCTCACCAGTCGAGGACGAGCCGGCGACGAACGGCGGCCCGAACAGGCCGACGAACACGGCGGCCAGGCCGAACACTGAGAGGACGGCGCCGAACTCCGGCGACCCGTAGGGCTTCACGACCTGGACGAGATCCCAGAGCCCACCGAACAGTACCAGGGCGATGCCAGTCAACTGGAGGCGCACAGCGAACGAGGACACGGCGGTGACAGACGCGCCCTCGCGAAAAATACCGTTTCGTCAGTCCGGCGCGAGCCGGATTTCGAGCGCGCTACTCTCCGGTGAGCGCTTCGCTCGCCGGCGCGAACTCGATAGTCTGGCCGAGGCCTTGCTCGGTCGCGCGCTCGTAGAGCATGTGGGCGGCGGCCGCCGTCTCGATGCCGGTGCCGCCGCTGTCGAACACCGTGACGTCGTCCGGTGACTGTCGGCCGGGCGCCTCGCCGGCGACGACGTCGCCGAGTTCCGCGTGGACGTCGTCCTCGGTGACGACGCCCTCCGCCATCGCGTGGATGAACGACCCTGCGTCCTGGGTGACGCGCTCGCAGAGGTCGGGGACGTAGACGGCGCGCTCGATGGTCGTCGCGTCCAGTTCGCGCTTCTCCGGGTCGTACTGGCCCATCGCGGTGACGTGCGCGCCGTCGTCGAGGTCGTCGCCGTCGAAGACGGGTTCGCTGGCGTTCGTCGCCGTAATCACGACGTCCGCGCCCGAGACGGCCTCGCTGCTGGAGTCGACCGCCGCGACGTCAGCATCGAGGCGGTCGTCCATCTCGTCGGCGAACGACTCGCGGTGCTCCGCCGTGCGCGAGTACACGCGCACGTCCTCGAAGTCCCGGACGGTCGCCGTGGCGCGCACCTGACCGCGGGCCTGCGCGCCGCTACCGATGACGGCGAGCGTCGAGGCGTCCTCGCGCGCGAGTTCGTCGACGCCCACGGCGCCGGCGGCACCGGTCTTGAACGGGTTCATGCGCGCGCCGTCCACGATAGCCAGCGGTTCGCCGGACTCGGCGTCGAACAGCGGCGTGACGAACCAGGCGTCCGCCTCGCCGAACCCCGCGCTGTACATGTAGCCGCCCATCGCGCCCGTCTCCGGGAGGACTGCGGCGTACGCCGTGAACATCCCGGGCGGGTCGTCGTTCAGGAGTTTCGTGCGCGGTTTCGCCGGCGCGCCCTCGCCGACCTGCCGGTAGCCGTCGCGCACCGCGTCGACGTAGTCCTCGGGGTCGGCCAGTCCCGCGACGTCGTCGTCGGAGAGGAACAGCGTCTCTGTCATGCGCGGCGGTTCACGCCGCCGGCGGAAAAGACTCGTGGGGGCGGCGGGCGTCGCCGCGTCAGTCCGCCGACTCGAACGCGGCGTCCGAGCGCTCGGGCGGCGTCGTCTGACTGCTCACTGGGTCGTTCACGAACAGGCCGTGCGCCGTCAGCCCGGCGGCGACCAGCGCGCCGAGGGTCAGGGACGGCACGAGCGCGACGCCGGCGGCGTGCAGGCCGCCGCTGAGGCCGAACAGCGACACGGGCAACAGGACGAGGAGTGCGTCGTAGTACCCGGTCATAACACACCTAGATGTTCACAGGCATCCCAAATAAAGTTTGCTGCGGGTTGTCCGTATGGCTCGCGTAAGTTATAACGTGGTTTCCCCTGAGGGGTGGGCGTCTGCCGGATGAGTCACGCCTTTGGTGCTGTCAGTCGACGCCCTACTCGAACCCAGTGAACCGCAACGACCGCGCCATCGTCGGCCTCGTCTCGCTCGCCCACGCGATGGTCCACACGTACGAACTGTCGATTCCGATTCTGATACCGCTCTGGCTGGACGCCTTCCCGGTCGGACAGGGCACCATCGGCGCCGTCGTCGCCGCCGGCTACGCGCTGTTCGGCCTCGGCGCGCTCCCCGGCGGCGTGCTCTCGGACACGCTCGGGTCGCGGCGGCTCATCGCCGGCTGCCTGTTCGGGATGGCCGCCTCGTTCCTCCTGCTGTCCGCGGCGCCAAGCGTCGCCGTCGTCGCGCTCGCGCTCGTTCTCTGGGGCGTCGCCGCCAGCGTCTACCACCCCTCCGGGCTCTCCCTCATCTCCACGGGCGTCGAACGGCGCGGCGACGCGTTCGCGTACCACGGCATCGCCGGCAACGTCGGCACCGCGCTCGGCCCGCTCGCCGTCGCCGTCCTCCTGCTGTTCGCCGACTGGCGCGTCGTCACCGCAGTCCTCGCGGTCCCGGCCGTCCTCGCGGGCGTCGTCGCCGTCCGCGTGCGCTTCGACGAACGCGCGGCCGTCGCCGCCACCGACGGCGGCGACTCGAAAGCCGACGTCGGCGTCGCCTCCCTCGGCGACTTCCTCGAAGAGTCGAAGCTCTTGTTCTCCGGCGCGTTCGCCGCCGTCTTCCTCATCGTGATGCTCTCCGGGCTCTACTACCGCGGCGTCCTCACGTTCCTCCCAGACCTCCTGTCCGCGATGCCCGCGTTCACGCCCGTCGAGTTCGCCGGCCGCGAACTCGAACCGTACCGGTACGCGTACGCCGGCCTCCTCATGGTCGGCGTGCTCGGCCAGTACGCGGGCGGCAAACTCACCGAACTCGTGCCGACGGAGCGCGGCATCGCCGCGACGTTCGCCGCGCTCGCCGTCCTCGCCGTCGTCTTCCTGCCCGCGGCCGACGCCGGCCTCCTGCCGCTGCTCGCGGTCGGCGCGCTCCTCGGGTTCACGCTGTTCGTCATCCAGCCGCTGTACCAGGCGACCGTCGCCGTCTACACGCCCAGCGGGACGCGCGGCCTCTCCTACGGCTACACGTACCTCGGCGTGTTCGGCGTCGGCGCGGGCGGCGCCGCGCTCGCCGGCGGCATCCTCCAGTACGCGGACGCGACAGTCCTGTTCACGGTGCTCGCCGCGCTCGCAGTCGCCGGCGCGGCGACGGCCACCGTCCTGGCGGCGAGGTAGCGGTCAGTACGCCAGGTCGACGACCACTAGGGTCGCGAACCGCGCGGCGACCAGGAACACGCCGCCGACGAGGAGCGCGACGAGGAAGAACTGTGGGTCGGCGTTCCCCGGGAAGTACACGGTGCCGCGCAGCACTTGCGCGAGGAAGTCCGCGCCCACCCAGGACGCCGCGGCGTACCCGAGCGCGGCGCGCGTCGAGTCCAGCACCGTCTCGTCGTAGCCGCCCGCGAGCGGCGACACGACGAACCAGCCGACGAGGAACGGCAACAGCACGCCCGCGTACCGGTTCGGCGTCAGCGACCCGTGGGAGATAGTGCCCGCGAGCACGAACAGGAGTATCGCCGCCAGGTCGCCGGGCAGGAACCGAACGACCGCGCGCGGGTCGGCCTCGTAGATTTCCATGGGCGCGTGTTCGCGGGCCCGGGTAATGTCGTTCCCGGTCTGCGGCAACCTGCCTCCGCCCGGTCTGTCCCGGCCGGAGGCGCACGACTCTTTGCCGTCCCCGTCCAACGGTCGGGCGTGCAGTACGCGGTACTCGGCGGCCCCGAGGACGGCCCGACGGTCCGCCTGGACTGGCAGGCGTTCAGCTACGCCGGCAAGTTCGTGATGTCGAATACGGGGAAAGCCATCGCGTACGAGGGCGCGCCGCTCGCGGAACGCGAGGACTGGCCGCCGGCAGCGAGAGAGACCGACGACCTCGTGGAGGACGTGGTCGGCGCGGTGTCGTTCAACGGCGACCGGACGGACGCGGACACGGCGTGGCTCCGGTACGTAACGGTGCGCGACGACCGGCGCGGCGACGGCGTCGGCGCAAACCTCTGCGCGTTCGCCGCCGACCACTTGCTCGCCGACCACGAGACCGTGCGAATCGCCGTGAACAACCCGTTCGCGTACGAGGCGCTGTACAAGGCGGGCTTCGGGTTCACTGGGGAGGAGACGGGCATCGCGGAACTCGTCCTGGAGAGGCCGGCGGCCGACCGCGCGGCCGCCTACCAGGACGGCCTCGACCGCTACCGCGAGCGCGACCTCTCGGACGCCGAAGCGGCGTTCCTCGACCGGAAGGCTGGGCGGTCGCCGCCCCAGCGAATCGACGCGTGACTTTTGGCTGAGCGGCGCCGACTCGCGAGTATGGGCGTGCTGTCGTCGCTGCTGTCCGCGGTCGGCGTCGCGGCACTCGCCGCCGGACTGCCGCCGCTGTTCGCGCCGGGCGTGGTGCGCGACGCCGTCCCTCCTGAGTGGGTCGAACGCGTCGGTGACCAGCGGAATTGGCGTGGGTTCGGTGCGGGCCTCGTCTCCATCGGCGTCTCGACGCTCCTGATTGCGGGCGGCGTCGCCGCGTGACTGAACGATTAAACCCCGGGCCCGCCTACGTGACGCCAATGGGCAACGCGGACTTGCGCGCGCTCGCGGTCATCGACGACGTCCCCTTTGAAGACCTGGAGGGCGACGTGGTCGCCGTCGACGCGCACAACTGGCTGTACAAGTACCTCACGACGACCGTCCAGTGGACGCGCGACGAAATCTACACGACCGAGGCGGGCGTCGAGGTGGCGAACCTCGTCGGCATCGTGCAGGGCCTCCCGAAGTTCCTCGAACACGACCTGACGCCGGTGTTCGTCTGGGACGGCGGCGTCACCGAACTGAAGGAGGAAGAAATCGAGGAGCGCCGCGAGCAGCGCGAGGCCTACGAGGAGCAACTGGAGGAGGCCAGGGAGGCCGGCGAGGCCATCGAGGCCGCGCGCCTCGAGGCGCGCACGCAGCGGCTCACGGAGACGATTCACGAGACGAGCAGGGAACTGCTCGACCACCTCGGCGTCCCCCAGGTGGAGGCGCCCGCCGAGGGCGAAGCGCAGGCCGCGCACATGGCGCGCGTGGACGACGACATCGACTACGCGGGCAGCGACGACTACGACTGCCTGCTCCTGGGCGCGCCCGTGACGCTGCGCCAGCTCACGAGCAAGGGCAACCCCGAGCGCATGGACTTCGAGGCGACCCTGGACGAACACGACCTGACGTGGGAGCAACTCGTCGACGTCGGCATCCTCTGTGGCACGGACTTCAACGACGGCATCTCCGGGTTCGGGCCGAAGACCGCGCTGAAGGCGATTCACGAGCACGGCGACCTCTGGAGCGTCCTCGACGCCGAGGACGAACACATCGAGTTCGCCGACCGCATCCGCGAACTGTTCTTGAACCCCGACGTCACCGACGACTACGACGTCCGCCTCGACGTGACGCCGGACATGGACGCCGCGCGCGAGTACGTCGTCGACGAGTGGGAGGTCGACGCCGACGAAGTCGAACGCGGGTTCGACCGCATCGAGGAGGCCGTCACGCAGACCGGTCTCGACCAGTGGACGTAGGCGTCACGCGAACGCGAACGCGCCGAGGAGCGCCGCGCCGATGAGCACGAGCGCGAGGCCGCCGACCTGTTCGAGGAGGACGCGCCACGGCTTCAGTTCGACGCTGCCGCGCGTGCCGAGCAGGTCGAAGAACAGGTCGATGCGTTCGAGGACGCGCGGCGCGGCGAGCGCGGGCAACCCGAGCAGGACGAACCCGGCGCCGTACAGCGCGGCCTCGCCGCCGACGTACACTGGCACGACGGCCTGGAGGACGAGGGCGACGGCAGCGAACGCGACGGCGGCGTCGACGATGCGGGTGTCGCGGTCGAACGCCGCCCTGAGGCCGGCGCGCCAGACGGACGCCGACAACGCGACTGTCGCGACGACCACCGCGAGATAGAGCGCGGTCTCCGGCGTCATCGCGTCAAGCGCGAGCCGTCTCGCGTCGTCGAGGGACGTCGGCGAGAGCGAGCGGTCGGCGAGCGAGCGGTCGACGACGAACGTGCGCGCCGCGTACCGGAGCGCGGCGGGCGCCAGTCCGATACCGGTCACCGCGAGCGCCGTCGCGTACGAGACGCGGTCGTCGGGGTCGTCGTGGCTCCGGCCGCCCAGCGCGACGGCGAACACGCCCGCGATAGCCAGGCACGCCACCGCCGGCGCGAGCAACGCCACCAGGACGAGGCCGTTCGCGGCGTCCCTGGCGGCGCTCGCGTACGTCCGCGTCACCGTCTCCGGTTCGGTCTGGCAGGCCTCCTGGTAGTCCTCGTAGACCTCGTCGCTGCCCGCCTGCTCGCAAATCCAGTCCGCCGGCCGCTGTGGGTTCTCGACCTGGGTCGTGCCGACAGTGGCGTCCGCGACGGCGCCCGCCGCCTGCGAGACGAGCGCCGCGTTCAGCACGCACAGCACGAGGACGACGACCACGGCGGCGCGCCGCGAGGCGCCGTCCGCGAACGCGTTCCCGGGCGAGACGAACCACTCGAGGGCGCGTCGTGGAGACCAATCCATGCGCGTTCGGTGTCAGCGCTCCCACAAAACGCCACCGGTGGCGGGGACGGTAGGGCGGTAGGTGGCCGGGTCGGCGGCGCGCGCCTGCCGCGTAATCCCACGGGCTTTTCTCGCCGGCGCCCCCACCTGTGGGTATGGACCTGGCATTCGAGGACATCGAGGGCATCATCGAGGACGCGATTCCGGACGCCGACGCCACCGTCTCGCGGATGCGCGGCGAACACGACGACGACCACGTCGCCGCCACCGTCGTGTCGCCGGCGTTCGAGGGCGAGAGCCTCGTCGCCCAGCACGAGATGGTGTACGACGCGCTCGACGAACACATGACCGAGGAGATTCACGCGCTCGACCTGTCGACGTACACGCCCGAGGAGTACGAGCAGCGCTCGAACTGACGGCGGCCCCGCGCCAGCGGATGCGACAGGGATTTGTGCGACGTCTCCGAACGACTCACTCGAATATGAGTACTGGTTCGGAGGGACTCGCCCCGGAGTACGTCCCGAAACTCCGGCGGAACCTCGAAGACGACGTCCTGGACTTCTGGCTGCCGCGGTGTCTCGACGACGAACACGGCGGCTACCTGCTGAGTTTCGACCAGCAGGGAGAGTTCGCCGGCAACAGCGACAAGATGCTCGTCACGCAGTCCCGGATGGTGTGGCTGTTCTCGCGGCTCTCCCGGACGGACGTCGTCGAGGGCGACTACCTCGACGAGGCGCGACTCGGCTACGAGTTCCTGCGCGACCAGCTGCGCGACGACGAACACGGCGGCTACTACTGGGAGGTCGAACGCTCTGGTGAGGTACTGAAGCCCCGGAAACACCTCTACGGGCAGTCGTTCGCGCTGTACGGGCTCTCGGAGTACTACAGCGCGACCGGCGACGAGGAGGCCGAACGGTTGGCCGTCGACCTGTTCCAGACCATCGACGACGCCGCGAAAGACCACGCGAACGGCGGCTACCGCGAGTACTTCGAACCGGACTGGGAGCAAGTGACGGAGGGGACGACGTACCTCGCGAACATCGAACCGGACTGGTCGCCGAAGGAGTCCGGCGAGGCCGTCCTCGACCCGACGCTGAAACTGATGAACACCCACCTCCACCTCATGGAGGCGTTCACGACGTTCTACCGCGCGACCGGCCACGACACCGCGCGCGAGCGCCTACACGAACTCCTCGACGTCTGCACTAACACCGTCGTGCGCAAGGAGTTGACCGCGTGCACGGACAAGTACGACCCGGACTGGACGCCGCGCCTCGACGACGAGGACTTCCGCGTGGTCTCGTACGGCCACGACCTGGAGAACGTCTGGCTGACGATGGAGGCCGCCGACGCCCTCGGCGTCTCCGAGCGCGTGTTCGTCGACCTCTACGAGCGCCTGTTCGAGTTCTCACTCGACCACGGCTACGACGACGAACACGGCGGCTTCTACTTCTTCGGGCCGCTCGACGGCGACGCGACAAACCGCATGAAGGCGTGGTGGGTGCAGGCCGAGTGCATGACCGCCGCGCTCCGCATGTTCGACGCCACCGGCGACGACGAGTACGCCGACGTGTTCGCGGAGACGTACGACTTCGTCGAAGAACACCACGTCGACAGCGAGCACGGCGAGTGGCACTCCGCGGTCACCGACGACCTCGAACCGGTCGGCAAGAAGGGCGCGATGTACAAGGGCGCGTACCACAACGGCCGCGCGCTCGTGGAGTGCATCGAGACCCTGGAGTCGCTGTAGCCGTCGGTCAAGCCCGACTCGCGACGTCCGGGAGCGCGCGACTGACGCCGCGACTCCAGTACGCGACGGCGACGAGTTCGCCGTAGAACGCGACGAAGAAGCCGACGGCGTACGCCGTCGTGGCGCCCGCGGCGACGAGCGCGAGGCCGCCGGCGACGAGGCCGACGACGACGTCGTAGAAGTACGCGGCGTCGCGGGCGGCGCGCACGAGGACGCTCCGGTCGAACGCCGCGCGCACTCGCTGTTCGGCGGCGTAGTTCGCGAGCGCGGCGGGCAGGAGGTAGAGGAAGACGACGGCGAGCAGCAGGGACGCCGTCGACCCGGCGACGAACCCGAGCGACGTGCCGATGCTCACGTCCTCTGGATAGATTGGGGCCTGGGAGAGGCCGGCGACGGTGACGAGCAGCGTCAGGGTCGCTGGCAGCAGGAACGCGGCGACGACGACGCTGCCGCCGACGCCGCGGCGCAGCACCCGCTTGAGGTCGCCGAACGGCGGGAGTTCGTCGTACCGGTGGTGGCTGTCGCGGCGACTCGTCTCGCCGAGGACGACGACGAGGTAGCCGAGGACGGGAACCAGGGGGAGGACTGGGACGTAGACGCTGAGGAGGTGGAGGGCGCCGCCGGCGAGGAGGGTGTCCACGCCGCGCTGTCCGCGGAACGGGTACCTGAGCGGCGCTGGAATCGTCACTGTCGGGAGCATCTGACTGGGGACGCAAGGGCGTTCCGGGACGCGGCGGGCGGACGGGAGTCGAGCCGATTACAGGACGAGGTCGACGCCCTCGGCGTCCTCCAGCGACCGGTTCAGGATTGCGTCGCCGCTGTCTGCGTCGAAGAGGTGGATGGCTTCCGGCGGGAACCGCACCGTCGCGGACTCGCCGGCGGTGGCCTGCCGCAGGCCGCCGATGGTCGCCGTGAACGTCGGCGCGTCCTCGGGTTCGCTGGCGAACCGCATGTGGACGTAGTTCTCGTCGCCTTTCGGTTCGACGACGTCGACGTCGACGTCGTACTGGTGGCCGGTGGCGGACGCGTCGTCGACTTCGACGTCCTCCGGTCGGATGCCGAACACGACGCGGTCGTGGCCGTCGAGCGCGCCACGGTGCCGGTCGTCGAGCGCGTACTCGAAGCGGTCGCCGACGAGGCGGTCGCCCTCGACGTCCACCTCGAACGTGTTCATCGACGGTTCGCCGATGAACCCCGCGACGAAGAGGTTCGCGGGTTCGTGGTAGCACTCCAGGGGCGTGCCGACCTGCTGGAGTTCGCCCTCGTCGAGGATGGCGATGCGGTCGCCCATCGTCATCGCTTCCGTCTGGTCGTGCGTGACGTAGATGGTGGTCACGCCCAGGTCTTCCTGGAGGCGCTGGAGTTCCGTGCGCATCTGCGCGCGCAGCTTCGCGTCCAGGTTCGCGAGCGGTTCGTCCATCAGGAACGCTTCGGGGTTGCGGACGATGGCGCGGCCGAGCGCGACGCGCTGCTGTTGGCCGCCGGAGAGTTCGCCGGGTTTCCGGTCGAGCAGGTCGGCGATACCCATCATTTCGGCGGCCTCGGTGACGCGCTCGCGAATCTCGGCCTCGGAGAGGTCGGTGGACTCCTCCAGGCCGAAGGACATGTTCCCGCGCACGGTCATGTGCGGGTAGAGCGCGTACGACTGGAACACCATCGCGGTGTTGCGCTCCTGGGGGCGCTTGTCGTTGATGACTTCGTCGCCGAGCCGAATCTCCCCGTCGGTGATGGTCTCCAGGCCCGCGATAGTCCGCAGCGTCGTCGATTTGCCGCAGCCCGACGGCCCGACGAGCACGAGGAACTCGCCGTCCTCGATGTCGATGGACACGTCGTCGACTGCGACGATTTCGTCGCCTCCGTCGTCGAACGTCTTCGTGATGTTCTGTAGTTGTAGTTCTGCCATGTGTTAGGCACCTCCGCCGGCGACACCTTCGGCGAACTGTTCGCCGAAGAAGATGTACACGAGCAGGGTCGGGAGCGCGGTGATGAACGCACCCGCCATCTGTAGGTTGTACTGACTCACCATAGACCCTTGCAGGGACGACAGTGACAGCGTTATCACGTTGTTGCTCGGGTTCTCGACGAGCACGAGCGCGAACAACAGGTCGTTCCAGATGTTCGTGAACTGGTAGATGAGCGCGACGGCGAACATCGGAATCGAGAGCGGTAACACGATTCGCGCGTAGATTTTCGCGATGCTCGCGCCGTCGAGGCGCGCCGCCTCCAGCATCGAGTCGTCGAGGGACTGGTAGTGCGCGCGGAACAACAGCGTCGTAATCGGGATGCCGTACGCGGTGTGGGTCACCGCGAGCGCGACCAGTCCCGGCCGCGACGCCAGCGGCTCGAACCCGGAGAACAGCGCGCTGACGTCCACGATAGACCAGAACCGGGACAGCGGCAGCAGCACGGACTGGTAGGGGATGAAGATGCCCGCGATTAGCAACACCAGCACGAACGCCTGGCCGCGCCACTTCGTGTTCGTCAGGCCGTACGCGACGAGGCTGCCGAACGTCGCGGACAACAGCGTCGCGGGAATCGTGAACAGGAGGCTGTTCACGAGGCCGTCCTGCAGGCGCTCGAACGCCTGCGCCCACGCGTCGACGGTGAACGTCGACGGCGTCGGCGGCACGAACGGCGACGTCTCGAAGAACCCGGTCTGGGTCTTGAACGCGGTCATGATTGCGCTCTCCAGCGGCGACAGGTAGAACGCCACGAGAGCGAGCAGTGTGGCGTAGAGTGCCACGCGCTGTACGCCGACGCTGTCCGAGTCAGTTGCCATCAGAGTTCACCTCGCTTGAACTGCACGTAGAGGTACGGCGCGATGACGCCGAGCGCGAGCACGAACAGTATCATCGCGATTGCCGAGCCGTACGCCCAGTTGGTGACGCCGAAGGACTCCCGGTACATCATCATCGCGAGGATGTCCGCCGACGGCCCGGGGCGCGTCCCGAACATCACGTACAGGAAGTCGAACGCCTTCAGCGCGAACACCATCAGGACGACGGCGGCGCTGGTCGTCGACGCGCGCAACTGCGGGACGATGATGCGCCAGTACATCTTCACGAGGCTCGCGCCGTCGACTTTCGCGGCCTCGTACTGGTCGTCGGGGATGGCGCGCAGGCCGGCGAGGTAGACGACCATCGCGTAGCCGCTGAACTGCCAGATGAGCGCGAACATCACCGCGAACAGCTTGAACTGCGGGTCGCTAATCCACTCCTGGGTGAGCGACCCGAGGCCGACGAGCCTGAGCAGTTCGTTAATCATCCCCGTCGAGGGGTTGTACATCCACGCCCAGAAGATGGCCGTCACGACGAACGACAGGCTCATCGGCAGGAGGTAGATGGTGCGGAACGTGTTCTCGAAGCGGATGTCGCGGTCGACCAGAATCGCCAACAGGAGGCCGACGACTAGCGCCGCCGCTGTGAACACGACGAGTAACACGAACGTGTTCCGGAGCGCCCAGTAGGCTTGCGGCCCGGAGAACAGGCCGCCTTCGGCGACTGCCTCGAAGAACTTGACGTACTTGTCGAAGTCGAACGTCTCGTAGGTCGGCTGGCGCAGCCCCTGCCAGTCCGTCAGCGAGATGACGAAGTTCCAGCCGATGGCGCCGTACACGAACAGCCCCACGAGGAGGCTGGCGGGCAGCCAGAACGGCATCGACTTCACGAACTCGCTGTTCCAGACCTTGCGGGCGCGGGACGCGCCGGTCGCGGTCCCCCCGTCGGTGCGGACGCGGGGCTGTTCAGTATCAGAACCGTCGGCAGTGCGCGCGTCTGGCGCGCCAGTATCAGTGCCGCCGTCCGTCCGCACCTGCTGCTGCTCGGACCCCGCGTGACCCTCCTCGCCCGGTGCCAGTGCCCGCAAAATACGTGAACGCATGGAGGGGGCTTTTAGAACGCGTTCGTGAGCTCGCTGTACGTGTTGTCGACGTTCCAGCTCCCGATGAACGACGAGAACGCGCCTTCGACGTTGCTCTTGACCTGCGGCGTCACGCCCGTGCCGTGTGCGATGGTCGGCGGCTGGGCGTCGGAGTTGTCGAAGTCCTCGCGCTGCGCGGTGAGGAACGGCCCGAACTCGTCGTTGGGCACGTCAGTGCGCGGCGGAATGGAGCCCTTGATGGGGTTGAACCGTTCCTGGCCGTCGACGGAGCCCGCGTAGCTCAGCCACTTCTCGGTGGCTTTCGGGGACGGGTTCGACGTCGGCATCACGAACGAGTCCGCGACGACGTGGTAGGTGCCGCTCGTGCCGGGGAACGGGATGTTGTTCCAGTCGGCCTCGAACTCGAAGTCGCCGGCGGCCTTGTACTGGCCGGCCGCCCAGTCGCCCTGGTGGATGAAGGCGGCGTTGCCCTCGATGACCTTGGCGTTCGCCTGGTCCCAGGCGATGGAGCCGGCGTCCTCGTTGAAGTACTGGCGGAAGTCGGCGACCATCTGGAGGGACTCCTTGACGGCGGTCTCGTGGTCGGAGATGTTGCCCGCGAGGACGTCCTGGTAGACGTCGACGCCGGCGTGCCCGATGAGAACGTCCTCCCACATCTGGAGCGTCGACCAGACGGCCTGCGTCTGGTGGGCCATCGGCGCGGCGTCCGTCTGCTCGTCGATGGTCTTCATGGCGTCCAGGAGCGCGGACGGCGAGTCGAGCGAGGACGGGTCGACGCCCGCTTCTTCGAGGACGCTGACGTTGTAGAAGAGGTTGTTGAGGCGGTGGATGTTCAGCGGGACGGCGACGTACTCGCCGTTCGAGGACTGGGACATCTGCTTGACGCCGTCGAGGTAGGCGTCGCGCATGCCGCTGTCCCAGACGCTGTCACTGATGTCGACGAGCACGTCGGACTCGAGGTAGGTGTTCAGCGCCTTCCCCGGCCAAATCTGGAACGTGCTCGGCGGGTTCTCGTTGATGATGCGGCTCTGAATCTCGGTGTCGAGCGCGCTCCCTGCGCCGCCGGGCGCGGGGTTGTTCGTCACCGTGACCTCGGGGTGCTTCTCCTTGAAGCCCTCGATGAGCGCGTTGAGCGCGTCCTTCTCGCCGCCCGCGGTCCACCAGTGGACGATTTCGAGTTCCTGTCCGCTGCTGGACTGGGTCGTCGAGTCGCCGGACTGGGTCGTGCCGCCGGACTGTTCGGTGGTCTGGTCGCCACCGCTGTCCCCGTCGCCACCGCCGAGACAGCCGGTTACTGCGATGGCCGCGCCCGCTGCGCTGCCTGCTTCGATGTACCGTCTCCGTGTCAGATTGCGTTTGTTGTCGTCTGTCATTGTATCGGCCGTGTGCGAAACCTACCCAGAGGGTTCTCAGCAGTCCACTTAATTGTTACTGATATTTAATCCACAACCGAGTAAAGGTATTTTCGGCGCCGACGTTTCGGGCAGCAAAACAGTTACGCGCGCCTCCACGCGTGCGGACGCCTGAACGACCCCGGCAGATACCAGGTGGCACCGTCAGCGCGGACCCAGACTGTCGGCCCCGCCGGCAGGATTTGCCGCGCCCGATTCGGTGGGTTTTACGCGCCGGCACCGCGTCCCCCCGCACATGAGCGAGGACTACCGCACCGAAGAGGATAGTCTCGGCGAAATCCAGGTGCCCGCGGACGCCTACTGGGGCGCACAGACACAGCGCGCCGTCCAGAACTTCCCCATCTCCGGGGAGACGTTCGGCCGGCGGTTCGTGCGCGCGCTCGGCGTCGTGAAGAAGGCCGCCGCGCAAGCGAACAACGACCTCGGCCTCCTCGACGACGAGAAAGCCGACGCCATCGTCGCCGCCGCGGACGAAGTCATCGCCGGCGAGCACGACGACCAGTTCCCCGTCGACGTCTTCCAGACGGGCAGCGGGACGTCCTCGAACATGAACGCCAACGAGGTCATCGCGAACCGCGCCGCCGAAATCCTCGGCGAGGACGTCGGCGAGCGCGTCGTCCACCCGAACGACCACGTGAACTACGGCCAGTCCAGCAACGACGT